>PFGG01000033.1 GCA_002783405.1 bacterium (Candidatus Blackallbacteria) CG13_big_fil_rev_8_21_14_2_50_49_14
CCTTGGTTTTGCCTTTGGCGACAATCAAGACTGCTTTGTTGGATGTGGGAAAACTTTGAGGTTTTAAAGACTTTTCGATTACTTTTGTTTTTCAGAGATCTTAGCGCTTAAAATAAAGACACAGCAAAGTTAGAGGATTTTATGAAATGAGCAAAATCGGGGCTTTAGGATTCAGTCTGGGCTTGTTTTTGTTTTCATGTCAGCCTTTACCACAGGGAGCTAGATCAACGCCCACTGAATCCATCTCCCCATCAGTGCAACCCAGTGCTGCGCTAATTTTAGAAAGCATTGATGAAAAATCCTGTCATGAAGTAATCGAAATCGATAAAAATAACTACCATTACAAATCATTTGAGCGATCTAAAGTGGGAGAAATTATGCCTTTGATGACTGTTTTTAAGAATTGTAGTTTTAAAGACGAAGATATAGCAACACATACATTTTCATACTTCAATAATAATAAGGGACAAACTTTTATATTTTCAAAAATAACTGAAGAACAGTCAAAACCCGTGAGAACAACAGCCTCGCCCTCTTACTGTGGTTTTTATTTTGTAACGGGTCAAACAGATATCTCTTTGATAGCTGAAACTGAACTCAAAAATGGAGAAAAAATCAAAAGTTTACCATTTACACTCCATTTAGATTCCGATCATGTAAAATACTGCGAAACTCCCGGCAATCCTATGATTAAATACTAGTGTCAGTCACCTATCCGCGGATAAAGGTGACTTTACTCGATTGAATGGACAGACCATTAAACAACATTTCGTTGCTCAAACTGACCTTTTCCCCCAAATTGGCCCCCCCTGAAAAAGGTGGTCGCACACAAACTGTCCGAAAGTAAGAAAGCCTTTTGAGCCCTGATATGAACGGAACACTATCAGTACTCAGATCAATTCCGCAGTGGGTTTCACCTATGCGAAGACAAAAAGTGGTGACGCTTTAGGCAAAATATTAGTGTCCAGAACACAACAGGAAATTCGGGCTCGTTTTAAGCCTGACACATACCGAATATTGATGGGCAGAAGAGACTTCATTGTTTTTGCCAATTCCCTGTTTCTGGGTTCCATTCATGAACAGAATCAGATTTTAACTGTGTGGCTTCAAACAGAGGCCACCAAAAATTTTTGAGCTGTGTGAGTGTCTCTTGAAGTGAAATTTTGGATTTGACTTGAATTGTCTTTTGAAAAGCTTCCCACTGGGATAATTTACTTGAATCCTCATAAAAATCGGGGGTAAACATAATCGGTAAAGCGATCGGCATGGGTGTCCGGCGTCTTTCAAAAGTGAGTTGAATGGCTTCAAGCACACGCCCGGTTCCCCAAGTTTGTTTTGTTATCAGATACCACAGATCGTAAATATCTTTCATTCGGCTGGTTGTAAGCCCTCTGACATAGAGGGCATGGAACTTTTCCGCCAAGATGCTTTCGACAGGATAGGCTTGTATTTCGGGTAAGGGAAAACCGAGCAGAGGTTCAAATAAAACGGGTTGATAAGGTTTCAGTACAGCATCACCAAAACCGATATCTACCTGAAGAGTCAAGCGGGCGTTTTCTAAAAAGGCATTTAAGATGAGTCTTACACCCGGATAGTCTTGTTCTTCTTTAATTGTTTGTGTGCGAATATCTTCGGAGAAACGCAAACCATCTTCTGGAAAATCTAAGAGAGAAGCTTGGCTAAAAATCTTGACCAATCGCTCCACATTGGGATCTCCTTTTCCCAATAAATCGAGATCCCGTGTTTGACGATAAGGACTGTTTGAGAGAATTCCCAGCAATAGTCCCCCTTTAAGCAAGAAGTCTTCATCTGAGATGATACAACCCAGTCTGTATAAAAGCCTTTCAAAGGCATAGCGAAGCATTATTGCTTCAAAGGGTTCGGACTGCTTTTGAGCCAGAAGCAGCAAGCGAGCTTTTACAGATGCAGCTGGATTTTTAGTCCTTTTCATGCCAAGAGTACTTCCAGATAAGGCCGTATAACTTTTTCGACACGATTAATGGCGGCAAAGTGAGTCAGCTCTGCCAGTGAGAAACGCTGTTCTTGTAACCCCATTTTCAGGGCCTGAAGCACAGTTTCCATCCCCAAAACTGATCTGAATTTAAAGCAATCAGCTATGGTTTTTGCTGGGGAGTAGATGGCCAGCGGTACACCATCAATCTGATGATACTCAATGCCCTCTTTCAACGATCGGCCAGATAGATGAACATACCGCAAAGTCAGATTTTCCATTTGGGCATGGTAACGCCCAGGGTGAACCGCAACCCAAATTTGGTGTGGGATTTGAAGGGTTAGCTCATGAAAACTGAGAGCGGAAAGAAGACAGATAATACCATCGGGCAAGCGCTTGCCCACTTCAGCTAAACTTATCTGACTGGAAAAATCTTGATCTGCCCGCATATAAAGTCCCCGGTCCAAACGAATCAGAAGCCCCGACTTTTCAAGACGCCAGAGGTAATCTGGGGGTAACCCCTGTTTCGTTAGGTCACTTGGTCGGATCAAGCCTTGTTTTCGAGCTAGTTTGAGAACTTTTTGGGTGACAGACGTGGATTCAGGCATATAAATTAAACCCAGATATAAAATATATTTCTCTATGGATTATATTTATAATAATAGCATAAAAGCCAATCTGGGATTAAATAGGCCGTGAAAGATTATTTGTCATCGGACCTCAGCTTAACAGACGCTTTCACTTTTTCCCTGGTTTCCGTGGACGGCGGCGGATCTCTAAAAACCGCTTTTTTTCCTCGTTGGGGAGTGCGTCATAAAAGCTCTTGACCAACTCCATAAAAGGACGGGTTAAAAAGTTTTTGAGGTTGTATTGGTAAATGCGTGTGTTTCCAAGTTTTTCAGACACGAGAATACCCGCTCTCTCATAGCGTTCGAGCTGCTTTTGAACCTGACTCACGGAGATTTCAAAATCATGGGCAATGGCCGAAGCGTAGGTCTTCCCATAATGGTGTAAATGCAAAAATACCCGCATGGCAGTGGGGCTGCCTAAAATAGTGTCTAACATAGTCTTAGCATAAGGGAATTTGAGTTGATTTGTAAACCTACTTAATAGGTTGATTAACCTATTAAGTAGGTTTTATTTATTAATGTGACTCTCTTGGTTGTTAAAGTCATTTCGAATATTTCGATTAAAGTGTTATGATATGAACGAACAGCTATAAAGTAGCACTGTGAATATTGAGAGGGATGCGTATGATAGGTGCCCTTGCGGAACTGGTAAAGCCAACCGAAGCTGAGTCTCAACAGGCCAAAGAGACCAGTCGTCTCTTGGCTCGTCTCCTGCCTCAACACTCTGAAGATCTTCAACTTCAGGCAACGGACGTTCAGGGACAGAAACAAGCGATACTTTTGCCCGCCTCGGCTGTCAAACTCCTGGTTTTTCTGCTTGCTGAGATGGCTCAAGGCCATGCTGTTACACTGGTTCCCTATCATGCAGAATTGACGACTCAACAAGCAGCGGATTTTTTAAATGTTTCAAGGCCCTATCTGGTGAAACTTCTGGAGAGAGGCGAGATGCCCTTTCATAAAACAGGCAAGCATCGCCGAGTACGCTTTGAAGATCTTCTTGCTTATCAGCAGAGGTTGAGAGAGGCCCGCTCACAGGCTTTAGATCAGCTGACCGCTGAAGCTCAAGAGTTGGATCTCGGATACTGAAGTCAGTGGCCTTTTCGGTTCTCTTTGATGCCTGCGTTTTCTTCCCGGCCCCTCTGCGATATTTTTTGCTGACACTGGCGGAAACTGAACTGTTTCGCCCCAAATGGACTCAGCAGATTCATGATGAGTGGGTACGGAATTTACTTTTAAGTAGACCGGAACTCGATCCCGAGCGTCTGAAGCGGATCTATCATACCATGGACACCTTTTTCCCAGATTCTCTGATTGAAGGGTATGAAGACTTGATTTCCAGTCTGAGTCTTCTGGATGAAATTGACCGCCATGTCCTGGCCGCAGCGATTCGGGGTCGTAGTGAAATCATCGTGACTTTAAATCTGAAAGATTTTCCTGATGATTTTGTACTCAATACCATGGAACTGGGCATGGAATCTGTACTCATGGCGATTCGTAAACAGCGTGCTCGTCTCAAAAATCCCTTGATGCTCAATACCCACCTGAAAGCTAATGTTTATAAGATTGAGGGTATTGAGATGTAATACGTTGAATTTGCCAACGCCCACTTTTTAAGCGCAGATAAAAGAAAACATCTTCATGTTCCGCAGGAGATACGATGCTTTCGAATTTGGACTTCACAATTACTAAACCATTTTCAACACCGTCTATTTGTCGATGCAACTCTTTTGAGCAAACTAACTGGGACATGCCCTGATCTAATGTGTCATTGCCTTCCTGAATAAAAACCAAGGCTTTTTGCTCGCAGTTTTTTTCATTTTGTTGATTATGAATATCCCTAAGAAAATTCCCTACAGTCTCTAAAGCCGCAGCATATTTCTGCAAAAGTTGAGCATCGGGAGAGGAAAGGGTTCTGGTTTCTTTTATAAAAGTTTTTTCCAAATATTTGTAACCAAGCATTCCGCCCAACAGACATACCAGCAAGAGAGTAACCCAGTATCGTCTTTTATTATTCAGGAAAGTCACGCCGATTTTCAACTTGTGGCCCCTCAAAACGAGTAGGTAAAGGGGTTGTGGGATTTTTTAATAATTGAATACCAAATTCAGAGCCATAAGCATTCATCACAATGTCTTTTAAGGCCGAATTACCCTGTCGCTCATCAAAATGGGAAAGCTCATAACTGGCCCCCATGTAAGCAGAGAGGTCACGGGCTTGAGTTTCAGAGCCTGTTGTGCTGGACATGACGTTATATGCCAGATAAGCGTGTGACCAAAAATGCAGATTATTATCAGAAGTAAAATCTTGGGTATTTTGTTGTGCTTTGGGCACCATTCCACCGACACCGTGGTTCATAATAACAGAGTCTGGCGAATTACCCTGATTCAAAGCAATATACGCAGCCCTCATTTGGCCTAAAACACGATTGTGCTGTTCGTTGGCACCTGAACCTTGGCCAATATGTACAGAGTTCATCAAAGCGGCAATTGCCGTCAATGCATCTTTCTGAGGATTTTGAGAGCCGAACCCTTTTGCAAGGGTGACAGCGCTGCGAAATAACTGTTCTGGTGTACGAGAATAGCCCTTGTTAATAGAAGCGGTCAGATTGTCTAAAATCTGAAGCACCGGTTCCCGAGAAGAAGCATTAAACAAATTCCTGTACAATCCCGGCTTCACCATGCGAAGGTCATGTTCCGAGACCTTTTGGTTGGAGGCCTGGGCTTTTTTTGCAAGCTCTTCTGCTTGATCTGTGCCCATGGCCATAGCCATTAAATTACCTGTATTCAAAAAATCATTGGTAAAAGCAGGAAAGGCAGAAGCATAAGACTTATGGGCATCAGCATATTGGGCAACCAAAGATTGGCGTTCACGAACTGAAAGCTTTTGGTTATTGATACCATCCAAAAATGGCTGTAAATCTGGGTTGCTACGCACATTTTTGTCTACCACAGAGGCCGATGTCTGGCGGGGAATGACCTTTGCACGCAAATTATTTAAATAACTTTGTTGTACACCCTCAAATTGAAATTCATTGTTTACGGGTTGAAAATTTGCTTTTTCAAGATGGCTTAAATTGCTGTTACTGGCCTGTGCCGCAATGAATTTAAGCTCCTCTTCACTGACGATTCCATCTTTATTTGCAACTTGAACAAGTTGTAAAACTTCATTGTTAGTGGTTTTACGGGCTCCGTCTGTTACCTTGTTTTGAGCCAGCTCTTTGGCCTTAGCACGCAATTCAGGGCTAATCGTTTGTTGGGCATTCCGAATTTTATAGTCCACCTGGCATCCTCATCATCAGCAGTATGTCTTATTTTTATACCCCAAATCTGCATTATTATATCATTGGGGAGAGTGTAACATAAGTGGTGTAAACCTCCAGAGAAGCTAAAATAAAAAGAACCCTGAAGGAAAAAGATGTAAAGAAAAGAGCTGTTAAAAGAGTTGGCTTAATCCGGCGCAATCAAATCAATAGAAGACATTAACAGTCTGGTTAAAGACATCTACAAAGAGACACTTGAAACCATGCTGGAAGCGGAGTTAGAGTCAGAACCAGGCTATAGCAAGTACGATTATCGCAATAAAAAGACCCAGAATGCTCGTGACGGCAAGCGTACAAAGACAGTGCGTAGCTCTGCCGGAGAATTTGAGTTAGCCGTGCCACGTGATCGTAATGGTGAATTTGAGCCCGAAATCGTGCCCAAAGGCAGCCCAGATGTGGGCAATATAGAGGATAAAATTCTGGGCATGTACAGTCGTGGCCAGAGTAGTCGTGACATAGCTGATCAGATTGAGGAAATCTATGGCACCCGCTTGAGCGCTACGACAATTAGCCGGGTGACAGACAAGTTGTTGCCTGTGATTGAAACCTGGCAAAATCGCCCGCTGGAAGCCGTTTACCCTATCCTCTGGCTTGATGGCTTTGTACTCAAAATCCGTGGTGAGAACGGCGTTTCAAATCAGTGTGCGCATGTCATCATGGGCGTTAATATAGAAGGTTACAAAGAGGTGCTGGGCATCTGGGTCGGCAATTCTGAATCATCCAAATTCTGGCTGAGAGTCCTAACCGATTTGAAAAATAGAGGCGTTGAGGACATTCTGATCTGTACGGTAGATGGCCTCAGCGGCTTTCAGGACGCCATTGAAAGCGTTTACCCACAAACAGAAGTTCAACGCTGTGTTGTCCACCAGGTGCGTTATAGCTGCCGTTTTGCGCAGCATAAAGATCGCAAAGAGTTCTGCCAGGATATGAAGCGGATTTACACGGCTCCAACTGAAAAAGCAGGCATTGAAGCACTCGAACGTATGGCTGCAAAATGGCAGGCCAAATATGCTTATGCCGTCAAAAGTTGGTATGACAACTGGGATGCCTTGTCACGTATTTACCGCTATACACCTGAAATTCGGCGCTTAATCTACACCACAAATCCGATTGAGAGCCTAAATCGCCAGTTTTGCAAGGCAACAAAAACACGTACACAATTCCCCTCAGAACAAGCTGCCACCAAGGTTTTATACCTGACGGTCATTAAAATTGAGGAAAAATGGAAGATGAAGGTTCAGAACTGGGGACTCATTATTTTCCAGCTCGCTATTCATTTTGACGAGCGGATCAACAAGCATTTATGAGATTTTCGGATGGTTTACACCAAAGACTTGGCACTCACTACTTTGAAAACCAAATTGACAAGAATTCAAAATATATTGTACGCTTTGAATGAGTACATAT
>PFGG01000034.1:0-11277 GCA_002783405.1 bacterium (Candidatus Blackallbacteria) CG13_big_fil_rev_8_21_14_2_50_49_14
GATCAGCAGGAAGTCACCCTGCATACCAAAAAGACCAAAGCTCAAAAGGGCAATCTTGAGGAGCTAACCACCCGAAGTTTCTCCATTTATCGCTCTGACATCCAGCACATTGAAGAACTGGCCGACGAGCTGAACGAGTTTAGCAGGAAGAAAATCAACAACTCTTTGGTTATCCGAGTTGCACTCAATCACCTGCGCGAAAACCTAAAAAAAAACAAAGACAGTGCCCGCTTTGAGCAAGAGATGGAGCGGATTATCAAGGATAGTATCTAACAAATAACTATCAAAAAGTTGATAGTTATTTGTTGATAAGCCAGTTAAGAGCCAGAAAGCCAATCTGTATCAGCAGCTATTTGAATATTTGTCCCACCTCTTCTTAGGTGTTCAATAATCTGACTACAAAAGCCGATAATGACTCGCTATAGCATCGAACGCAAGGCCGCATTAAGGATGTAATTCAGGTGTAAACTATTCGGTCTCCTGTTGGAGAGGACTAGTCAGTCCCGACTCAATTGAACTCACACCTCCATGTGGAGGCACTTCAATATTTTCCTCAGCCAATATCTGGTTGACGCTAGAGAGGAGCGGGGGATATCCCATATTAAATGGATCCCGATAGCTATTTATCATTCCTTCAGTTTGCATTATGGAGACCATAAGTTCGTGTGCCTTATTGAGATCTTTGGCGCGAATACGATAATTGTACAGTTCCCCAGAAACCAGATGCCCGTTCATACCCTGGTTTAAGAATCCGTACAAACCGTTAAGATAAATAGGATTATATCTGGGAGCAGCTCCCGACGAGTAGATGAAGTTGTAAAGGGCCATTCCCTGCTGAAAAAGAGTTGATTCTTGCTGTTGCATACTTGTGACAGCAGACTGAGGAATACTATCTGGATCAAAACTACTGCGTATAAAAGCTTCGGCAATTGCTTTTAGGCTGGCCATCATTACTTGGCAAGTAATGTAATACGTATAGGGATTCATTTTTCGCACTCCAAAAGTTTAGTATTTTCAAAATTTAATCATAAAAAACAAAATAAATTAAGTATATTATATAATTATTTATAAAAACAACAATTTATTTGCAAATAATCAATATTACAGCCAAAAATAAATTGGGGTTAATTTTTTATACCAGAGCATATTACTGATTATCATCAGTGACATCCACTATCAACAACGACAAAGCTCTCACGGTATACCAGATTGCCATTGTAAACGAAGTCAATGAATTCACTCTGTCCGCGGGGCTCAGGAAAACTGTTAGCCCAAGACTCTGAAATATTCATTTTTACACACCCCAATTTTTAAAATTTTATTCATGATCTGCGACTAATATCTTGAAGATCGGCCAGCGAGCGTAGTTTCCGATCACTATTTTTTCCCATCACATCACGGTCAGTCAAAGCTTTGGGAAATTTAAGACCCGTTAATGCCTGAATTTTCGCCACAGTCGTTTGAAAAGTATTGTATTTCTCTACTGGCAAGGCTTCAAAAGCAATACCTGTCGCATATTGTTCCTGACTGACAATATAGGCAGAGGAATAGAGTTTTTCCTGGCTATCCTCAACGGCGACAATTTTCCAATAGGCCTTCGGAATAGCTGTTCCTCTGTGCTTTTGGTCATCCAGAGAAAATACAGGTCCCGAGAAGACCGTTGCCTTCACGTTTTCTTGATCTGTGTTGTATAAAATATAATTTTCCAAACCTTGCCACAATTGCTTGCCACGATTAAAGCGCCAATGCTGGGGACAACAGTTGCTCCAATGGAAGGTATCTTCATTGGCCAATAAAGCAACTTCCTCAGTCCCCCAAACTGGATCGAGCCGTCTGACTAAGTGGCCTTTATCAAACCAGTTTTGGGGCTCATTTTCATAAAATTCATTGCCCATTTGGGCATCTAAAGAAACACGGCCATCATAAAACCAAACATCCGTTTCCCTGCCCAGAGTTCCCCATTGAGAGCCATCAATATTCACAGCAGTAAAAAAGGCCACTTTCCGTTCGGCATTCAAGACAACAGAAAAGTGGGTATATTTTAATTCTGTCTCCTTAGAGCCAATCAGTTCAGCGGCCGCACCAAATTTCTGGGCCTTAGCTGTCAGTTTCGGAAGATTGAGTGGCGTCTTCAAAAAACGAGGGTTATACCCTGTTCTGCCTTTGAAATAATCTGCACCGTGGACTTTGGATGAAACCCTTTCAAGAGGAGAGCTATTTTCAGCCACACTTTCAATACTCGTCCCTGTCCGGACATTGGGAAATGTTTGTATTCCTTCTGAATCCTCAATCAGTGCTTTTATAAATTTAGTATTGGCAACACCTTTAGAGGTCCCTTGATATTGCTGGACTATATCTGCTACCACTTTACTGATACGGATGCCCTCATTGCCAACGTACTTGATTTTGTCCTGATCTGACAGTTTTAACTGCTCTTTAGGAACCCAAGTGCCATTGAGCAATTGAATTTCTTCTTTTTTTCCTTTGCCTCTGCTGGCCGGAACAGCCGAATGGTGCAAGGCAATGACTTGCCAATCATCATTAAAAACAGGAGCCCCAGAAGAACCTGGTGCAGTGTCACTCATATACCAAATGAAGGCATCCTTTTTAGGATCCTTGTCCCCTATTTTAACCACCTTGTTTTCCCGAATGGCCAAACATTTGGGTTCTTTATTGGGGTGTTGAATAATAGAAACATATTCGAAGGCTTCAACTTTACCCAAATTCGGGTTGCAACGCAAAAAACCAAATTGAGATAGGGAGGTTGCCCCATTTTCTGAAGTATCCTCAATCGCAATCAAAGAATAATCCAATGATTGCGGATCCACATCTGGATTTGTACTGGTTATAAACCCCAAATCGGGTCGGAGACGAAAACGTGAGCTGATCTTAGGCATTCCAGTCAGATCCAGCTCATAACCAAATTCAATAATTGCAGCTTGTGCCTGTTGGAAAGAACCGATGACATGATGATTGGTTAAAAGCAAATTGGGTGAGACCAAAAACCCTGTTCCCCAATTCCCATCGAATCCAACTTGAGGAGGAACATAAATGCGGCAGACGGCTTTGACCGCTAACAAAGCACGCTCAAGGTAGGTCGTATAGACGAGGTCATTGTCTCCCACCATACGTTCCAGGTCAATACGGTTTACGCCACTGCCGCTGTTTACAGCATGTGCGATACGATTTCTCTTCAGATCGGGAGGAAGATGGTGCTTTGCTTGTTCTTCCAGTAATTTTAAAAAGTCTTCAGGTAAGGTTTTAATATTGCCCATACTTCCCCCTTTAAGCCAAGCGAGTGACATCCAGGTAAAAGCTACCCTGGTTATTAAAATATGCTTGAGGGACGTCATTGAGATAACACATCAAGGCCCCTGAGACTTTGGCCGTTATCTCACACGATTGGCCAATGACAAATTCCCATTTTTCGTCTTCATCAACCAAGCCAATTAAAGCAAACCACTTGGCTCGCTTCATTCGTTTTTTATTCTCTTGGCTTTTGAGAAACTCTTTGATCGGAAACGGCTGTGACTCAGCATCAAAGCCATTAAAATCTGTTTTAATAAACCAATCGACCAAGGGATCGTCTTGTTCTATTCTTGGCACCAAGCGATAACGTTCCCCCTCTTTTAATTGAATGTTTGTCTCATTCAATTCGTTTTTGGCCAACAAGAGTTCTGAGGTTTGAGTTTGATTCAAGGGCATAGTCATGACTACCACCCCCTGGAGACCAATTCAAAATAGCCTCCGCGAATATCTGAGGCCGTGGTTACACGTTCAAGCCCCTTGAGTACGGAAGACATGCGGGTTTGCTGTAGCTTTTCAAATAGTTTTTGCCCCTTTTTAGACCCGTGTTTGGCAATATGTGCTTCTAGCTGAGATTCAGCATCAAGATCCGGGGTTATTTTTGCGGATAATAATAAGGACATCATTTCACGCTGTTCCAGCGAAGGGCTATTGGTAGAGGAGCGTTCCAATGCCAACCGTGCAGCAAATGAAGGTTTCGCATATTCATTTAAATACATTTGTGGAGTGATGCTCAAAAGCTTCTCTACATTGAGAATTCCGGCTCCAAACCCCTGATAATCAGGACTCATCGGGGTTGCGCTTCTTTTGAGGGCATACCGAAAGGCTTCAACTTTATGCGAGGGTTCCCCTTGAAATGGATTTTTAGCAAGCTCTTTGGCATAATGGTGCAGCCATAAAGCAGCGGCAGCCCCCACATGGGGCACAGCAAAAGACGTTCCACTGCCAAAGGTGTATAAATACCTGTCTTTTTCAGGGACATGGGCGACCCGAACGTTTTCCGCAGGTGCTGAAATTTCTACCTTAGAACCGTAACAAGAGCCTTCCCAAGGCACTCCTTGATGATTCACCCCGGCAACAGCAATGACCTGGTCATACCGAGCAGGCCAAACAACAGATTGCTGACCAGCAAACATATTGACATGATTCCCGGCCGCTGCTACAAAAATCGTGCCATTTTCAAACGCTATTTCAACAGCCCGTTGCCAGGACAATTTGGGAATTCCCCCCATACTCATCACAATGACGTCAGAGTTTTTTGCAACCGCATGCTCAATGGCTCGGGGAACGGTATCCGACATAATATGGATTACCGATTCACTCACACGATAGGGGTAATAGTGAACATAGGGAAAGAGCCCATCAACATTGTCATAAGGAGCATTTGTTCGCCGCCCCATAAAAACACCCGCCGTTGAAGTGCCATGGCCAGGGTTGTACATAGGACCCTGACTCAGTGTGTCTACCGGGGCTCCCTTAGAAACATAGTTATAGCCAATTTTTTCACCCTTTTTAATATTGGCTATCTCTGGATGGTCGGTATACCCGGTATCCAACTGAGCCACTTTAATATTGGTACCCTTTTGAAGATCTAAGCGCCCCTGACGGACAGACTCCTCAATCCCATTTTGAAAATATGTGAGATCTCTATGCCAATCAGGATCATAAGAGATATCCTCTTTGTAAGTCGATTCATTAAACAAACCCAGGAATTTTTCAACAGGGTCAACATCAATCACCCCAGGAACAGAAGCCAATTTTTGGGCTGTTTCCCAAATACTGCCTCTCACATCCACGTCCACATGAAAAAAATCTGCCCATTTTGGATTGGGAGAGAGGGTTCTGGCTTTGGAATAATGTTTGGCCAAGGTAGCCAAACATTGTTCTCGAGCATTGTCTGAGCGGGTGATAAAGAGTTCAAATGTTGTTTTGGGCATATGATTTCTCCTGCTGGCATTTGTGTTTAATAGTTTGACTGTTTATTAGATGAGCGTTGGCCTCCATTTTTCAAATAAAGGCTCTCAAAAGAGAAGTTCAGAATTATAAATAGAGGTAAAAGGGCATTAATTTCTGCCTGAATTGTAGCGGCCCTCTAAAGATGCTCCTCCACCTTTTCTACTGCAATCTTCTGCGCTCGCTTTTTTTATCGTAACCGTAACGGTATTACCTTCTATTGCCCGGCCATTTTTTAAATGGGCCTCTACACGTATGTTATATTCCCCCTCTTCTTTGATCTCAGGGGGCAAAGCACATTTATCAAGTATGTAATGATATTCTTGATATAAATAGATGGGCTTACTTTCAGGTGATTTTAATTGGAAAAGATATTTAAAATCAATAATATTTTCCCGACAAGAAACTGGAAATGACGTAACCAAGAAAAGATCAATGGGGCTATCAAAAGAGATTTTAGTTGTAATCGGGCAGAGATTGGCTGTGCTCACAGGTATAGGCGTTGAGGATGTTGCAACAACACTGGGTGTTGAAGTGGTAATTGTTTGAGAGGGCTGCACAGAGATGGGAGATACCGTACTGCTGGGCTTAATATCAGCAGGAGGCAATCCTTGCTTCTGTTCACAAGCACACAGAAATAAGAGGACAAACAAAATGAGAGAATAGTACTTAGCTCGCAATTTCTTTCCGTTTGTTTTTATTGGCCCTCATGCGTTTTTTTCGGGGGCTTTTTACTGTTTCTGCAACACTGATTTCTACTCGATCTCCTGGAGCAAATAATTTGGATTGTTTACTGGGTGGTTTCAAAATAATCATTCGCTTATCTGAATCTTCTGGATGGTAATAAGCCTTTCCTCCGAGATCAGCCCAAGTACCATCAAAAGCAGTCGTATTTGAATATGGTCCAGGAGTTATTTTAACACGATAATTACGTGCGGTCTTGGATGCTGTTGCATTACCGTGATGATTTGGGTATTCAGCAGGCGCTTCAAGCTCTGAACCAGGAGCATTATTTGCATCCTCCATGCCTCCAGCAAGAGGTATAGGTTGAGCATCAACCAGCATAGGTTGATCATAGACAACTAAAATACTGTCGCCATAAACGCCACTGTTCTCAGCTGTTTCTATAAAAACCTGACTAACTTCTGGTTCGTCTGAGTTTGATGCTATTGAAGGCAGTATCAATGTACCGCTACTTAAAACAATTATTACCAGGGTAGATAGATGAGACAGGCTCATTTTTTTCATTTTTTCACCTTTAACTCTAGATATTTCTATTTATCAATTTTGGGAGACAGAGACTTACAATATGCTAATTCACTTCCAGGCGGACAATAGCCATAAGGCTCAGGGGAATTTGGGTCATCAGGATAAACAAAAGCAGGGGATTCAAACATTAATTCACATTGACTGAATTCGTCAGGTAAAGTTTCTAAAACCACTTTATTGCTACGAATCACAGCTTTACTTTTGTTAAGTACAACTTCAGCATAAACGGCATAATTTATGTTTGTTCCTCGAATGGGTACATAGCATAAATCCAATCTATTTAATTTGTTATTTATTTGTGTTACCGAATCAAACGGAACAGGACCAGTGGGGTGAGGAGTATGAGCTGCTCCTTCGACATAAAGTTGAAATGACAAGCTCTCATTTTGAGCGATACAATTATTGGAATCAACAGTCAGTCCAAAAGTTTTGGCATTACCATATAATCCAAATTCTGATGGTTCGAGCCGCCTCACTTTAAGCTTCATTTGGCAGGAAGAGATAAGATTCTTTTTTTCATTCTGAGTGGTTTGAAAACTACTCAAAGAAACAGAAGGAGATGGTTTTGCTACTGAAGTTCCCATTTGTTGACAACCCAGTAACCATCCAAGGCATAAGGCAGAAAGAATTCTACACTTCATACAGACACCTATCCTTCTCATTATTTTCTTTCCGCCTTATCCCCTCAAGGTAAAGTAAGGTTAAATTGATCACTTTTCATAAGTGTTCCAGGACTGTTTGTCGTTCGGGTATTGAATTCAGCACCTGATGGAAAGCTCCTAAAATTGCCTGAACCAACATCAAGATTTTCACGTTCCCCATCTCTGTTACGATAGATTAATGTGTTATTACGAAACACATCAAAGCCCCAAGTATAAGTTGCTCGCTGAATTTGAAGATTATTATTGATTGCGGTTAGGTTACCCAAGGGGAAATTTGGATCACTTAAAATAAAAGCTGGAATAGCACCCGGATAAGTTGTTGTGGAAGTATTATTTGCAGCCTTAACCTCAAACGAGAAGGTATTCGTACCAGAATGCATATTGCTATCAATAGTGTAAAAAGTTTCAAAGGGACTTTGGGAATTTAATGACGAAACTTGTGTGCCATTCACTGTTGCAATCACATTGTCACTTACATTATAAACCCGCACCTGATAAGACCCACTACTAATAGGCACATTTCCATTTTTATTAACAGAAATAGTATCATCTAGCACGAGTCCCTGAGAAAAACTGGCCCTTCTAGCACCGAATGGAGCTGTTAAGGAAGCAGAGCGAGAGCTTGCACTTCCGCGGATATCTCGATAAACAATTTGGTTATCCGCAGTTAACTCAATCCCCCATGAACTTCCATTATCAATGGATTCCCCTGATGATATAGCAGAGAATGGAAAAGGCAAATTGAAAAATGGTTGATTCGTATCATTATTGTAGATTTTAAAGTTAATGGTATTCAAGCCTGTAGCAGATAAAAAGCTAGAAATGTCTACACCATCAATAAAACGATCTACATTACTAAATCCAGCTCCAGTATTGGTGTGCAAAGTTAAGCTGTCAATCCGGCTGCCATTAATCCAAACTTCTGCAAGATCGTTGACATTAAACAACTTGAGTTTCCATACCTTTCCTGTAGGAGAAGGCGGTGCAAATATTTTTTTAACTGAATGGAAAATAATTTTGTTACCATTGACAATACCTTTTACCTTAACATTTGCACTGGATGAAATCAAACTGTCAATTGAAACAAAAGTTGAAGGTGAAACGGTAGTGTCTTCAGCTTGGAGATTGCCAATAATATTTGAGTTAGTTACTGCTCCCCACTGCATTTGATAACTATTAGAAGGTGTACTAAATTGAACCAAGCTTCCTCCACCGGGAGCAGGAATTAACAGAAGTTCTCCATCAAGTTCAACCGCTTTAGAAAAGCCTGAGTTGATCATTGCTTGTTCTGCGTTAACAATATCCATATCATAAACGGTGGATGTAAATGTGCCACAATTTACTTGATTAAGAAAATAATAATTTGAATTAGGTAAGAATCCTCCACAGCTGCAAACTCCAGGCGGAGCTGACAAAGAACTGCAAATTTGACTGGTAAAAAGACCATTGTCTACAAATGGAGTTGTTCTGACCAAATTGTCAATAATATTTGTTTTTTTGATAGCACTACTTCTAAGCAGAGTTAGAATTTGAGACGTAGTAAGAGATGCATTTTGAGCTTTAAGTAAAGCTACAATGCCCGTCACAATAGGTGCTGCAGCACTGGTACCCTCCCAAGCTTGTAAGCCAGGAGATGTAGCTCCTAGAGGTACAGTATAGGTAAACATGTTATCGCCAGGAGCCCAAAGATGGAGCGAAGGCCCATAATTGGATCCGTGAATTTTCTGTACAGAAAGCGGTAACGAAAATGGATTCGTAAAAATCGCTCGCTGTAAATCAATAGGAGGGGCTGCTGTTGTTGTATTACTATCTTCAATTGCTCCAACTGTAATTACTCGATTCAACATGCTTTGCCCTGCAATTATATTTCTATCTGCATCATAAGAACCATTACCAGCAGCCCCCACAAAGACAACCCCCAATTGAGTCAAAGCATCAACTTTTTGAAAAACATTGACACTATAATTTGCAACATTAGGATCTAGACTAATTTTACTAAAATACTCATCTGAGAAGTTAAAATTACCGGCTCCAATACTTTGATTGACAACATCTACATTATTACCAGCAACAACAATACGAGACAGCTCATTCAACGCATCCAAATGATCCCTTGGAGAATAGAATTGTCCATTACCAATTTTTAATGGGATAATTTTGGCCTGAGGTGCAACACCAGCAATGCCAGCGCCATTATTGGCTTCGGCCACTATCGTTGAAATGACTTGAGTCCCATGGCTTTCTGGATTATTTTGACAATCTGAAGCAAATAACGGGCAGGTAAAATCTTCTTGTTGTAAATAATTCCTACCTGTTGAAGAAACCGTTGCTGTCCAAGTTCTTTTGACTCCGTTAAACCAAGAAGACCCTTTTGCCCAATCAATTTTAGAAACAGGCAATTCAGGAGCTGGAACACCAGCAAACATATCTCTGTACAAGCCAGCAAAACCAGCGTCAATTACGGCAATAGAAACAGGTCTGTTCTCTTGAACATTGAAACCCATTGAATAATCCCAAGCCCCAGTGACTTTTGTGGAGTTATTATTCAACCACCATGACTCAGAAGAATTCAGGCCCTGAGCAAAACCAGTTCCAAAACCAACTCGCTCTATACTATTAACACTGAACCCACTGTTTTCATATACATTGTTTAAACTTGCTCCCTGTACCAGCCCATTGGCAATCAAATCTACAATGGCAGCAAAGGTCTTCGCTGATTCTAAGTTTCCAAAACTGGCTTGGGTCAAAACATAATCAGGTTTAGTTGTGAAGATCTGAGAATTAACTATTTGGATATTGGTTTGTAAAATACTCAGATCAACTTCAGTCATATCAATTTTTATAAAATAAAAATTATCGTTAACGACAGATTGAACGGTTCCATTGTAACGATCCAAAATTGTTTGCAGGTTGGCTTGGACTGGTTCGGCCAATGCTACCCCAATTACGGCATTTTCAGTTGGTGAAGGAGGGCTGTTGTTGAGCATAAATGCAGCGGCAACGGTTTCTGGTTCCGATAGATTGGGGTTATTTCCCGGCACATCTGGAAAAAGGTCACCCAATGTACTCGGGTCAGCCGGATCAAACACCACATCACTGGGTGTTGGCATTGGAGTAGGCGTTGGCTCTTCTGTTGGCTCGGGTGTCGGAGTCGGCGTATCTGTTGGAACTGGCGTGGGTGTCGGGCTAGGTGGAAAGCTCGGAGTTGGTGTGGGCGAACCACCGGGTGTAGGTGTTGGGCTTGGCGGTAAAGTTGGCGTTGGAGTTGCACTGGGCGTTTGCGTCGGCTGTGGGGTGGGAGTCGGCCCTACTGGGCATCTTGTAGAGCGTTTATTGGCTTTTGCTGTTTTGCCGTTTAAGAGCCAATGAACATTGCCATGGTCAAAATCCACCGAAAAAGCGGAACTGGGAAAGGGTCCCACACGCCCAGGCGTAAAGCGGGTGGGTTGGCCTTGATCAAATTTCTTTTTCTTTTTGTGTTTCCAGCGCAGCATGGGTTCTGCAGGCAAAACTTTGTTTTTAGAGCCAATCGGAATATTTATCGTATTGTTGTTTGTGTTGTGATAACCAAAATAAGCGCGGTAGCTTCCATCGGGAAGGGATTGCACACACTGAAATTCGGGCTTGAGGTATTTTTTGTAATTTTTATAATGGCGGGATGACTGAATGCTAAAATCCTCACCCTCAGTATCACTGACAAAAGAGACTTTTTTTAAGTGCTTGTATTTATCCCCCATCAAACCAGGATCAATTTCAAGCTTAATATCACCATCCCAAACATCATCAGAATCCGGAGCTGTGGCTGAATTTTGTGAGAGCGTATTATTGCCTCCGCCCCAAATGGTTTGCCCTTGTGGCAGAACACACCCTGCCAGCATGGAGATGGTAACAATTTGTGCAACCCATTTTCTGATTATCGCTCTCATTCAGTCCTCTTTGTCTATCCCGTTTTAATTAGCCACAAACTCTTGAAACGCCACACCAAAAGGAGTGGTATACGAAAAACTGTATTTGGTATTTTTTGTCAGCTCTGAATTTTGGGGCGGGTCGATGAGCATAATAAACTCTTCTTGCTCCTGCTCATTTT
>PFGG01000034.1:11289-17151 GCA_002783405.1 bacterium (Candidatus Blackallbacteria) CG13_big_fil_rev_8_21_14_2_50_49_14
CTTGATTGACTTTAACCTGGGCAAAATTGGGGTTATACATCAAATTGGTTCCCTTAATTTGGAGGTACTCTACCTCGTCAAATTCATCTCGAACCACCTCAATCTGCTGGATTTGCGGTGCCAGAGGCACTGTCACATCAGGCGCTCCCACCCGAATTTCAACCTTCAGAGTTTGCCCAGGCAAATCCAGAGTAAGGGTGTGGCTACTGCCAACCAGATAGAGATCTGGGATATTGGCCGTGTTGAAACTTGCCTCAATGCGATTGTTGCTGACAGACAGCGTATTGGTTTCGATATCGTTGTCGAGATAAACATCCACATCTTCTGGTTGAGCAGCTCCCAGATAAAAATAGCCTTGAATGCTCAACTGAATCACTTTGCCCAAATAATTGGCATGCAGTGCAGCCGGAGCAGAGGCCCCCATAATATTCTGGCCTTGAATAAAGACCCCAGTAATAATATGCAAGCCAGGGGGCGGCAGCGTCGCTTGGGGTATAGGAGAAGGAAACACACCATTTCCCCCTGCAGCCGGAGCAACTGATGGAGGGCTGGAAGATATGACCACAATCGGTTGCGAAGAATCTCGATTTGTCGTCCCTTGAGAGGGTATGGGTGATGCTGTGGGTAAACTGGTGGGTGCAATCTTGGGCTGAGTTGCCTCAACGGCCTCAATTTGTGTTTTCTGGTTTTGCTCTGCTCTGGGTAGATTTACTTTAACTGAGGTTACAGGAGAAGTGTTTTTGGGCAAAATTTGTTTGGGTACAGAGGGGAGAAAAAAATCTGTATTGGCTGAGCCAGCCGGAATACAACCTGACAAAAAAAATAAAACACAGATGAATAGAGCCAGATATCCTGTCTTTGCAGACAAAATCGCCCGGAACATCTTCTGTCTATCCCCCGAAAAATCCCAAAACAATGAAGACAACCTCTGGTTTTTATTAAAAATCGCCCCAATTACTTGTCACACACGTGGCTCACCAGTGACAAACGTCACTCATTCTGTTTAAGGTTATAACACGTCAATTAAAATCTGCATATCACCCAGTGGGTGATCCCCCAAACAGTTCAGCTTATTTCTGAAGGCCGTTTTGTTAAAACGCAATTTGCTCCCCCAAAGCCCTATCTATGGGCAATTCTGACAAATAATTATGATTTTTCATCCATTTGATCAGTTACTTTTACGCTCAAATATGTTTTAATTTAATCAAAATTTATATTGCAGGGACATTATTTTGATACTGCCAACTGTCACTGTTACACTTGTCGATGATGACCTACATACCCTGGATCTCTTGGAAGCCTGGATGACCAATAGCTGTTACATCCCATATCACTTTCAGATCCTAAATAAGGCCTCATCTGGCCGTGAAGCAATCAAAAAAATTCGAGACCAACCCTGTGACTTGGTTATTTTGGACTTGAATTTACCTGATGCAAATGGGCTCAGTATTGCTCACTTTTGTAAAACACTTCAGAAGCGACCGCGAATTCTCCTCTACAGTGGTTATGATGACTGGCTTGAATGGAAAGACACAGCCCATAGGCATATTCAGGGATACGTAATCAAGGGCGGCCCAATTGAAACCCTCGAAAAGGCTGTCCACAAGATTCTCCAGGGAGGATACTTCTGGGAACCTGCCGTCTATTACCAGATGCATCTGAAATCCCTCGAACCCGAGGAACCTTTTGTCTGGGCACAACCTTTAACCAATAGGCAAGAAGAGGTTCTTTCTTTGTTCTGCCAAGGGGAAAAACAGGCACAGATCGCTGTCAGATTAAACTTGAGCACCAACACAGTCAAAACGCATCTCAGAAAAATTTGTAAAAAAGCCGGCTGCAGCAGCCTTGAAAGTTTAAAGCAGAAGATAATCTAGCTATATACAGCAGTCCTTTTGAAAAATTCTCGAAAGTTCTGTGGTCATGTGCCTTGCATAGTTTTAAATCGCATCGAAAACCCGTAAAGATATAGCAGAGATAGCCGATAAAAAGCCCTATTAAAATAGTATATATTTGATAGTTTTCTGATAATTTTCTAATAGTTTTTTATTGTGTGTATTGTTTTTAAAATGATATTATAACGGTGAATATCTTTCACACGTCCCCATTTTTATGGCTCGTCTCCCCATCCAGAAACGTCCCCAAATGCCGTCTCTGCCTATTATTCGCTTCATCTTTGGCCAAGTCAGCCAGAAAGAGTTTCAGGCACTCAGTGAGGTAAACCAAGTTCGGCTCTATTACCAAGCATTGGCTTCATTTCTTCTGGCACTGTGTATCATACTCACACTTTTTTTAGCTCAGGCTACAATTTTGTGAAACCATGAAGGCTCACATCATTTAAGGCTGGCTATCTGCTCCCCCCAGGTGCCCGAAGCCACCTCCTGTACCCCATTCATCGCAACCTGAAGATCCGCACGAGGCGTCGCATTTCCTCCGCCACGACGTGTCTGCGTGATCGAGACATGCCCGATATAATGAATATCGGCAATTTTATTGGCATGCAACCAGACTTCACGCACATCACGGGGATTGTCAGCACCAGAAAGCTCCATCACAAAAGTTACCCGCAGGGGAATAGGCAGGGTATTTTCGAGGGAAAACTTGGCCTCCACCGTATCAACGGGGTGCTCTGTGGTTCTCATGACCACGCCATTGATTTCCCGGTTAATCGGTGACAGAGCATAATTTTGCGTGAGTCCTGTTTCCTCAAAAGGTTTTATACGCACGTTGGGATGCGAAACTTTAATGCCTTCCCTGAGCACAGCAACAAATTCGCGCTGTGCTTGATCGGAAGGCGAGTTTAAAGCTGCTGAGTAGATTTGTTGAAGCTTTGCCTTATTCCCTGCTGACCAAACTCCCTTTTGGCCCTCAACCTGAGCAAAAAGCGCTCGAAGTTTCTGACCTGTGTTAGCTGCACTGGCCAGCAGTTCGTATTTTGGAGCCACTTGGAAATAGGCAAACTGCGCTTGTTGTATGTTCTGCCCAAGCTCTGAGGGCAGATGTAATTTCTCAACACCATGTTCACGGAGCAGGGCCTGAGCCGTTTGGAAGTTTTTGTTTGCCCAGCTATTCAATTCTTCAGAAGTAATCCCTGGATAAGAATAGGCACTGGAAGCAAGGATGGCCTGATACCCGAGCAATTGCTCAGCATGAACAACCTGCTCTCGGGCCTGTTGTAGGTTTTGCAACTCCGTCCCAGTGCCTACAGCATCAAAAGCCTGCTGAAAAACAGGCAGTATTGCTTCAATACTTGCCATGGCATCACGAAACCGCTGGTCTGCAAACCAACCTTTTTCAGGAAGACGCTTCAGGTAGCGGAGGTTGAAATCTGCCAAGCGGCCAAAAATGGCCTGATCCATCATAAATTCAGATTTTGGCTTATGGCCAGTCAGGTACGTCTTGGTACGTTCTTGCATAATTTGGGCCGCCCGCTGAATGGTAGCCACATAACCCACTCTCCGGCTGTAATTGTCAATATCTCTGGAAACAGCTTTCGTGGCGAAGGTGGCCGCCCACAATGAGGCAGTGTGTGAAGTGGCTCTAAACACCTCTATATCTTTCAGGCGCTCCTGAAACCATTCGCTACCATCATCGAGGGCTTTAAAACTTGCCACCGCTGTATCAAAGTTTTGATTGATGATATCTGTTCCCGTGCTAATGCCTTCCTTGTTACCGTCACCCTCCCGATGTTTCCATTGTGTCATTGAAGACCAAAAGAAGGCGCGAGCAAAGTAAATGCGTCGCTTTTCATCACTTGTCAGCTGAACCCCATCCAGTTGCTCTTGAGTGAAATCCATGAACTGCTGAGAATCTGGGTAGATGTCCTTCAGCCCATCGGCTCCCATCGCTTTCCCCAAAGCCTTGGCATGGGTTGGTACGTCTGCATCTCCAGAGGTGCCATCCTCGTGAACCATGATATACCGCTCGCCTGATGTTGCATCTTGTACGGGAAAAACAATTACGGGCGCACCCAGCATCAGCGCCAAGCCGCCCTTCAAAGTACGTTCTTCATCCACTAGCATATAATTATGATCGAGCTGTGCAAGCTCAGGCGTTTGCTGCATCTGGCTCACATGCGTGTTTGCCTTCTGTGCCGCATCAGCAGACTTGGTTTGCAAAATGCCGCCATACTGTGTGCTGAAAGCCAAAGCGACTGCTATTAGCTGCTTTCCTGCCCATTTGGGGAGCGATGATTTATCATTGCCTTTTTCTCCTTTTTCAGGTAATCTAAGAAGATTTTTCATGGCTTTACGCATTATTTTCTCGCTCCACGGTACATGTTTTCACGAAAAAGTCAATGCTTGCTCCTCTCTTCGATTATTTGCATTTTTTTATGGGTGGAAATGCCCGTTACTGCTGCTTTAACTGAGCCTGAGCGTGGCAACGCAAACGTTAACGCAATTCGCGATAACAACACCAATTCAGGGCGAGACTTTAACCCCGAGACCGGCCTTGATGCTTTTGAAAA
Organism: bacterium (Candidatus Blackallbacteria) CG13_big_fil_rev_8_21_14_2_50_49_14; assembly: GCA_002783405.1. Classification (NCBI taxonomy): domain Bacteria; phylum Candidatus Blackallbacteria; species bacterium (Candidatus Blackallbacteria) CG13_big_fil_rev_8_21_14_2_50_49_14. Next base: position 15,755 of record PFGG01000034.1, read on the forward strand.
AGCAACCGAACATCTTGCTGGTTCCCAAGCCCGTCTCGGAGACGAGTTGGCCACCCTACCAGGGCCAAATATCAATTTCCAGAGCCTGATGCGCCTGGTGATCACTTGGTCGGCCAGTCTGGCTGCCAGCGTCGCCCTGTATTTACTGGTCTGGAGCGCTTTTAGGGCCATCTCGGGCACGGAAGAAGCCCATAACCAACTCAAACAGACCCTCATTAAAGTCATTGTCGGCATGGCATTGGTCTTGTTTTCATATGTCATTGTCAGTTTCATCATGGGGATCATCTGGGCTTCCTGATTTTGAAAACGCTCAAAGAAAGCGAGCCAGAAATGAAATTTGCCACTGCCTTGTGGGCCAGTGGGCTTTGCTGGCGCACATCTTCTGCCAGCAAACGGGTGTAAATTTCCGTGGTGCGAATGTCTTTATGGCCCAGAAACTGCTGAATCTCCTCACGCCGCATACCTGCCTGGATACAGGAACGGGCAAAAGTATGACGCAAGCTGTGTAGATTACAGCCACGCCGATCAATACCGACATGACACAAAATGTTTTTGAATGCGACACGAATGACCCCATAGGTGATGGGGTATTCAGGGGACTTGCCCGGAAAGGCATAGCGCCCTTGGGGACAAGTATCTCGATACTGGCCCAAGGCGTTCCAGACCAGTTTGGGAATATAGATGATACGGGCGGTATGAGTCTTGCTATCACGAATTAAGATGGTACCATCTTGGGCAATATCTTCCCAGGCCAAAGCCAGGGCCTCCCCAATACGGATACCCGTATACAAAAGCAGCAAAAACAAAGCCTGTTCCCGAAGCATTTTCCCCAGCTCTGCCTGGGAAGCCAGATACGCCATTAAGCCTCTGCATTCCTCAGGGGCCAAGAAATGTCTCCCCTGAGCTGGGTTGATCTTGGGCAGCTTGACCTGGCGGGCCGGGTTTTCTTTCCAACCCAGGAAATCAAAAAAGAGCCGAAGATAATAGATCGCGGTATAACGGTAGGCTGGATGGTGGAACCTTACCAGAAAAGTATGCACCAGGTCCAGGACCTGGTGCGGGTAACAAGCACTTCCCTGCCCTTGCAAATGGCGTTCAAACTTACCAAGAATACAGCGAGCATTGGCCAAACTACTGGGACGGCAGCCTTTGGTGATGATTAGGTACTGCTCAAAGGCAGATACCATTCCGGCTACCACCAAAGGTTGAACCAATTGCTCTGATATGCCCGCCTGAGCTGACCATTTGAGCCCCATTATTTGGGCACAAGCCATAAACCCTGCTTGGAATGCGGTATTGTATGATGTTTTTAGGGGCCTGAATTGGCTTGGTTGAAGCATCTGCGAAAATGCAGTGAGAGAATAAAAGAGAATCAAAAAGCTATTGTTCGCGAATAA
>PFGG01000034.1:17195-18609 GCA_002783405.1 bacterium (Candidatus Blackallbacteria) CG13_big_fil_rev_8_21_14_2_50_49_14
AAAGCTCAACCACACACCAATCTCTTTTTGTCCAAAAGAAGAGGACTTGGCAAAGCCAAAAATCAAATATTTAATAAATTATTCGTATCTGGGACTGTTTGTGTGTGCCAAATTTTTATTGAGTGGTATATTGCTTTTAATGCATAAATTGGAGGCTATTACTATGTTTCAGGTTACTGATTCAATTTTCTGGAACGAATACACTCATTCAGCGTTTGGTAAGTTTCACATCATGATAGAGGCACTTTGGGGAGAATTCACAATCATGAAGTCGTTGTGTCAAAAAGGCGGAGATAATGGTTTAGCCTGGACAGACGTGCAGAAAAGTTACAGAAAAAAACCTCAAGAAACCCAGCGAGAGATCAATCTCTACGTCTGTAAAACTTGTGCCCAATACCTGGATTTAAAAGAAGAGGCCGTCAAATTGCCCGTTTTTGATGCCAAAGGAAAACGAAAGTTAATTCGCCACAAATTGGTCATTGAAGCAGAGACAAAGAAGACGCTTTGGATGCCTGAAGAGCACTGGGACAAAATTCACCAAGTTTCTTAATCTTTTGCAAAACTGATTCATGAGCAGAACAATTTTGATCATGAGAAGATCAACAATTCTTTTAGGATCCGAATTACTCTCAATTGCCTGAGCGAAAAATTGAAGAAAAACAAAGACAGTTCCCGCTTTGTACAATATTTAGAGTGGGTCATCAAGGATAATTTTTGATATAAAACTATTAATTAAACGAATAGTTTTATATCAAAAAACCATTTTACTTTTACCTAAAAACGAAATCCATTCATCAGAGAAATTTGTACGGGAAAAATCATTTGAGATAGCTTAATTTAGCTAAAATGGTAAAATAATTCAATAAAATCTGAGAAGAGGTATTCATGTCTGAATTCACCAGTTTTCAAGCTCTGAAAAGTAGGTATCCAACTCTCAGTTCTTTGAGTGTCAGGGTACATGGTGGCTTATATGGGAAAGACGCACCTTTTGACCAGACATTTACTGGGGATGACTCAACACCACAAAGCAGAATCCCCACCAGTTTTTCATGTACAAACCCCCGAATCAAAAATAGTTGTAGTGGTATATTTGATATTAATTCATCCATTCACCATGCGCTCCAAAACAGCATAGAAAGTTATGTGCCTGAAGCAGGAGCTTACCGTGCTATATGTGACGTAGTTGCACCTGGAATGACACAGGGTTGCCGTAACATGTGCAGCATTGAAATTCAAGCGACCTATCAAACCCCATAAAATTTCAGATTTGTTACCTCACCAAGAACCATTTTTTGTTTCTCAGCAGTTTCAAGCCAGTAAGTCAGAGTATTGATGCTCGGATCTTCTTCCAGTTCCTCAGAAAGCAGTTCCCCAAGCTCATCCCAGCTCAAATCGGGGTATAAGACCTGAAAGT
>PFGG01000035.1:0-74159 GCA_002783405.1 bacterium (Candidatus Blackallbacteria) CG13_big_fil_rev_8_21_14_2_50_49_14
TAACAGAAAGCTTTTGAACCACTGAAAATCTTTTTCTGGAAAACTCTAGTGGATTTGCTCTGTTTGAAGATGATGAAAAGCAAATGCGCATTCAATACATGAATGGGATTGCACAAGGTTCTCGCCACCATACTTTCAAAAATTCAGATTGGGTTTTGCATACGGCTACCAAAGAGAGCTCTTATTATCTGCTCGAAAAATCTGAAAAAATGGGATATATTCGTGCCGAGAAATACGAATTTGGCATCTTGCTCTATCGGTATCTCAAAGAAAATGGAGAATGGCTGGAAAATTATAAAATCACGCCAGAGTCTCCAGACTATAAAAGATTAGAACGCTATCAGATCTGGGAAAATGTGAAAATACTTTCTTAAAACCATTTTTTAAACCAGAAAATATAAACAAAAATCAGCGATTTAGGATACAAAAAAAATGAACATCAATAAACAAATTTCAGCTATCTTTGAAGATCAAGGACTCAATACACAGGAAAAATGTGGATGGGTTTTTATTGATTCTAAATTTCCTTGTCTTCGTGCGTGGATTGAAAACTTTCCCCAACAGTCTGAAAAAACGTTATTGCAATTGAATATAGAAATAAGTTTTGGGCTCCAGGAACGTATCATTCAAAATTTTGTGGGATTGGGAACAGACAAAGAATCAGCAATAGACGATGCACTGAATTATTTCAAACGGGCCAGTCTCCCTGTTTTAAACGCTGCATTTTGGCCTCATAGCGTTCATCAAGACACTATCAAACAGGAAACATGGCCATTGGCAGAAAAAAACTGGGAAGTTTGTATTGGCGATCTATCCTGTCGCGTTTTCGGAGAAGAAGAAGATTTGCTCCCTGAAGGAATCCTTCCAGCTTTAAAAAAGGGAATTCAAAACCTATCTCTAACAGGCCAAAGACATTGGGTAAATCTGCTTTATACTCATAATCAAGACGAGAATATCCATTTTGAAGTGCATTTAGATAATCAATTCTCTCCAGAACTCAAAAATGATCTCGGCAATATTGAATGGAAAAAATCAGATCAATTCTATTCTTTAAAACTTTTTCTGATTTTGAAAAATAAAGGAGCCGAACCTGAAAGAGAGATTCCCAAACCATCAACGGATATTGAAACGGCATTGCTTTGGTTTTGCAAGTCCACTCTATTTGCCTATGATTGGCCCGACGCTGAGTATATTGAAGAATTGGTGCTTATGGGGCTAGAACCAAATTTAGCCAGAGAAATTGTCTATTTCACGCCCAGTGCTTTGGCCCGAAAAATAATAGAAGCGAATAATACACAGGTTTCTCCCTATTATTTACGTCTCAATGCAGACGGAGAAGAGCTAGAAAGAGGCTTACTAAAAGAACATCCTGTATTTCAGGCTGCGCAAACCTCTTTCGAATATCTTTCCGAAGATGTGATCAAACTATTGACGCTGAAATCATCAGAGATAGGCGCGTTGAGCCAAGCGGCCCTGGACGGACGCAATCCCAGGGAACTAGAATTGGGACCCTTTGTCTATTTCGAAGAAGATCCCCTTGAAGTCGGTTTTTTAAGAGCCAAAACTTTGCTACACACCCTAATGAATAGCACAGATCATAACCGGGCCAAAAAAGCTTGGTGGAAATTTTGGTAAAACTTATCCACCCGAAGCCCAATCCGCTATACTGCCCCCATGCGCTATACCACCCTGGCCCGTGAGGCTGAAACCGAAATCATTATTCTCAAAAGCCGCTTCATTGCCAGTGGCTGCGAAGTGCAAACCGTTGAGGCTGCCGAGGCCTTTTTACACAAAACCCGCGAGCGCTGGCCCGACGCCACCCATCACTGCTATGCCTTTCGCGTAGGAGGTCCCCCACTGGTCGATCGCTATTCAGACGATGGCGAGCCTTCGGGCACCGCCGGAAAACCGATCATGACCGTGCTGGAACACAACCTCTACAATGCCATTCTTGTGGTTACTCGCTATTTCGGAGGCACCAAACTGGGCACAGGGGGCCTGGTCAAGGCCTATACCCAGGCTGCCCAAGCCCTGATTGAAACGGCAGGTCGCCTGGAAAAAGAACCCTGCCTCAGCCTGGAGTTGCATTACCCCTATGCCCTGAGTGGCACGATCGAATACCAATTGGCGCAAGCGGGCCTCAAAGCTGAATTTACCTATTCAGCCGACGTACAGGCCCAAGTCGAGGTTCCCCTCAGTCAAAAAGAGCAGCTGCTGGCCCAACTCAGCCACCCCCAACTGCTGATCCGAGAGGCCAACACTCCCTGAACAGGGGCTGCTACCTCCCATCCTGGGGCTGGGGTACAATGATAAGCACGCAGCATTTTAGACGGGCAAACAGATGCAACCAGAGGATTTCAATTTAACACCCGAGAATATGGACCCAACCGAGATTGGCACCATGTTTTCTGTTTCTGCTGTTGTCAAAAGCGAACCCCAAGCAACACCTGAAGAAGCAGGGGCAGAACTTCCGCGCTATGAACCGATCCAGGAACTGGGCCGAGGCGCAATGGGCGAAGTCTGGTTGATGCGGGACATTTACCTGCGCCGCAAAGTAGCCAGCAAACAGCTTTTGCCGCAAATGACCACGCCCGAAGTCCAGGACCAATTCCTGAGTGAAGCACAGATTACCGCCCGTCTCGAACACCCTGGCGTGATTCCGGTCTACACACTCGAAATCGATGCCGAGCAGCGCATGTCCTATGCCATGAAGGTGGTACAGGGCAAAACCCTTAAGGAAGAGATTCTGGCCCTGAAACAAGCCCAGGAAAAGAATCCCAATCTTAAAGAATGGCGCAATGAACTCTACCGCCTGCTTGAAATTTTTCTCAAGGTCTGCGATGCCATGGACTATGCCCACAGCAAGGGCATTATTCACCGCGATCTCAAACCCGCCAATATTATGATAGGCCCTTTTCGTGAAGTCTATGTGCTCGATTGGGGCATTGCCAAGGTCTGGAATACGCCCGAAGAAGAAAGTGAAACCTCTCAGAACAAGGTTATTGCAGGCACCCCCCGTTATTTATCCCCTGAGCAGGCCCGTTGCCGCAAGCTCGACCCCAAAAGCGATCAATACACCCTGGGCCTGATTCTGCAAGAGATTTTAACCCTCACACCTGCTTTTCAGGCCAAATCCATGCCCGAAATGCTGAAAAAAATCCTGACCGGAAACAGAGCCTCCTGCAGCCAGGCCTTGGGTCTGCATTCCATTCCAGCCGATCTTCAGGCCATTGTTGCCCGCTCCGTGGCCTTGAAAGCAGCAGATCGCTATGCCTCGGTGGCAGACATGGCAACGGATCTGCGCCAATATATGCAAGACAACGAAACCCAGGTTTTACCAGATAATCTGCCCCGCAGACTCTTGCGCTGGGTTCGGCACAATCCGCAACGGGCCATGCTTGGCAGTTTGCTGATGCTTTTCTGCTGCTCTCTGGCGGTGGCGGGCAGTTTATATATCTGGCAAAAAACCCTGATTCAAACCCAACGCCGCAAAGCAGTTCTTGAAGAACTTCAACTCCAGCTCACCATCGCAGGTCAAAACCTCGACAGCTATCTGGGAGGACTCGAAGCCCGTTTGGAATACCTGACCGGGGCCGCTGCTGAATCCTGGCTGCGCGGCAAAGATCTGGCCGGCCCAATGTACACCCCCTCACACTTACCCCAGCAGGCACTGCTCACACCAGAGCAAGAAGCGCCTGTTTTCTGGAGTTTTCCTGTTTGGCTGGACAACCCCTCAAGCAGTTTTGCCCGGTTGAACAGCCTCACCCCCATTTTTCAGCGTGTATTTGCTGTCGCTGCGAACCCCCAAAACAAAGTGCCTGACTGGTTGCAGTCAAAAACACACAGCAGCCCTGTGGGTTGGGCTAGTGTACAGTTTGATCAAGGCCCCCATTTGATTTATCCTGGTAGCCCCCAAGCCAGCGAAGTGCCTGAACTTTTAACCCAAGCAAAAACGCATGCCGGCTATCAAGCCCAAGGGCAAACCCGCCCCTTTTGGTTTGCCCAAGAATCCATGGGGACAGAAAGTTATTTCTCAGTTCTGGCCCCGATCAAAGGGGATCAGGGGCAAACCCTGGGAGAAGCGGCATTGCTCATTCACAGCCCCTATCTGTTGCAAGAGCTGAAAAAAATGCAGATTCAGGAAGGGCTGCTCTCCTTACAGGTTTTAAACGCCAAGGGAGAGATTCTGTTTGAAATCGTCAAGCAACCTGCCCAGTCTGATTTGCCAGCAGACATCCGGGCCGATCTCAAAGCCGGTCAAAGTGGCTTGAAAGAAACGGCTGATGGGCTTTATTTCTATCAGGCCCTGGCCACTGCCGATTGGCGTCTTTTGGCACGCTTTGACTTTCAAAAACTGCTCACCCAGGAGCCCAGCCCCCATGTCTGAGCTTTTACACGAAGAAGAAGATCCGCTTGAGCTGACCATGCACGAGTTTGGACATCTCAGCCCCACCGCTGAAATGCGTGAAACCCGTAAAAACACAGGCAATCTGGGGCGACAGCATTACGAAATTCTGCAACTTTTGGGCGAAGGCGCCATGGGAACCGTCCACCTGGTACGCGATAACCGTCTGGATCGCACCGTGGCCTATAAACAGCTGCACAAACGCATTCAAAGCGATAATCCTGAGGTTCATCAGCGTTTTTTAGGGGAGGTACAAATCACAGCCCAACTTCCCCACCCCTATATCGTGCCCGTTTACAGCCTCGAAGTGACCGAAGCCGGTGTGGGCTATACCATGAAGTGTATTCAGGGCAAAACCTTCAAGGAACTGATCCAGGAAGCCCGACAAAACAACGCTGAACCCCAAAAAATCAGCCATTTAAAAACCCTGCCCAATCTGCTTGAACATTTTATCAAAGTCTGTGAAGCCCTGGCCTTTGCCCATTTTAAAGGTGTGATTCACCGCGATCTGAAGCCCGCCAACCTGATGCTCGGCCCCCACCATGAAATCTATGTCATGGATTGGGGCATTGCCCGCCCCTTTGGAGAAGCCGCCAAAGACTACCCCTTCGAAGCCGGTGAAAAAGGGCAAATGATTGGCACTCCCCGCTATATGTCACCCGAACAGGCCCGTGGCGTGAATGACCGCCTCGATGCCCGCAGCGATTTGTTTTCTCTCGGGCTGATTCTCTATGAACTGGTCTGCCTGCAACCGGCTTATCAGGCCAGCAATACCACTGAGCTGCTCGAAAAGGTGCGCAAAGCAACACTCAATCCTGTGCGTTTTTTCAGGCCCGAACTGAAAATACCGCGCGAACTGCAGGCCATCATTGGCAAAGCCACTGCTTGGAAGCGTGCCGAACGCTATGAAAAAGTCGAAGATCTGATTCAGGATCTGCGTCGCTATCTGCGTGGAGAAGCTGTCTTGGCCGCACCCGACACCTTCTCACAAGCCGCAGGCCGCTGGTTCAAACAAAACCGTACCACTTGTCTCGGCAGTCTCATGGCCCTGATGCTGGCCAGCAGCAGTTGGACGATCTGGAATCTGCTGCAACAGCAAAGCACCTTGCAATCCGCCCTGCAGCGCGAACAGGTCATTACCCGTTTTATGGGACAGGTTCTGCACCAGGCCCAAGAGGTGGATCGCTATATGCTAGCCATTCCACGGGCACTTGAAAATCTTGCCGGCACCGGGGTTCAAGCCTTTGAACAGGGCAAGCGTTTCCCCCAGGCCCCCTATTATCTCGACGATGCCCACTGGAGCGAACGGGTCCCGAATCAAATCGACTCACCCCATTACGGTACCCGTATCAGCCCAGAATGGGCCACACTGACGATTGCCTGGGGCCTTCCCCAGGCCGAGGTTCAGGCCCTGATCGAAACCATCGCCCCCCTCAGCCTGTATTCGCGCAATCTGCTTTTGCGCAGTGGTCTGGAACAAGGCTTAAAACCCGGCAACCCTTCTAAGCAAATCGCCAAACAGGGCATGCCGCTGATGTTTATCAACCTCTCCAGCGAGCAGGGGCTGATCTCCTTTTTCCCTGGCGCCAGCTACAATACCCCAGGTTATGATCCACGCAAACGGCCCTTTTACCTGCTGGTGAAAAACAAACGCGGCATCCACTGCGGCAACCCCTATATTGACCGTCTTTCAGGTTCGCTTTTGCCCTGCAGTCTGGCGATTTATAATCCACAGGAAAAATTTCTGGGGGTGGCCTCGATAGACATGCAATTCAACTATCTGGCCCGTGAGGTGCTGAGTATTGGCAATATTCAAGGTCTGCGCAACAGTTATCTGCTCGATGAAAAAGGGCAGATCATTGTCAAGGGCAGCGATCGCAATCAAAAAATTGAACGCCGGGAAAAGATCAATACAGGTTTGAGCTTGCAAAAATTCAAAAACCCGGATTTGCTGCGGAAAATTGAATTGCAAAGTCAAAGCGGCTATCTGCGCGGAAGTGACACCACCTTGGGCTATCTGCGCTTGAATTTTCAAGGCTGGTATTTTGTAGTCGAAGCTGATACGCAAAAATTATTCGAAGAGCCAAAATAACACCCCGCGCCCTCAATCTCTTCTTAAAATCAAGGGAAACGTGTTTTGTTTCAAAACATTCCCCTTCAAATCCTGTACATCTTGCGCCTTTAATTGGTATTGGCTGCGCAGTTCCAGCAGGTTCCGCAGTTCGGAAGCGCTGACAGACCAGTGAAAGCTATTCACCCCCACCCGACCCGGCCAGACTTTGCGTTGGGTTATTTTTCCCGCAGCCTCAGACAGCAACTGAACAGGCCCAGCCTGTGCCAGCCGAAAGACAATCTCCAATTCCCGACTTGAAGAATCAACGCTTTTTCCTGAACGTGCGTCCAGAATAAAAACAGCCTGTTGCAGAGCTTTCAGACCGGGTTTGGCTTGTTTTGCCAGATCCAAAATCCCCATATGGTGTTGAAAAGATTCAGAATCCAAGACCCAGGCCTCACGCAAAGCAGGAGGATAATCATAAAGACACCAGACCATACTGCCCATTAGGTCGAGTTTTAAGGCTCCGGCTTGCAAACTGTTGAAATAATTGAATTGGTGGGCCAGGGGGTGGGGGTCCTGAGCAGCTTTTTGCCAAGTATGAAAACCAAACTCCTGAAGCAGCAAGGGTTTCTGCGTTTTTTTACGCAAGGCCGACACTCTTTGCGCAAAACGCTGTTCGTAGTCAAAATAGTGAAAGGAGACCAAATCCTGTGCCTGTAAATCTAAGGCCCGCTCAGGGTTTGACCAGCCCACCGTCAACAAAGACCGGGGAGCCAAGCGATGAAAAGCCTGGGAAAGATGCTTCAGCCAAGCTTGAACCACAGGGCGGGAATAATGGGGATAATCCAAGTCGACTTCGTTTTTTAAATCCCAGGCCAAAATGGCAGGATGCCCGGCAAAATCAGAGAGCAGACGGCTAAGATGCGCCTGACTGCTTTCAAGATCCGCATACTCTGAAAACATATCAAAAAGGGTGACAATACAAACCAAACCTTGGGCTTGGGCCTGATTCAAAAGATCTTTTAAATGCGCCATCATTACGGCTTCAGGTTTTCGCCCACCGAAAACCTGGTAAGGCACAAAAATCCGCACCGTATTAAACCCCAAACGCTTGAGGTTGCGAAAATCTTCACGCACCAAGACCGTGCTGTAACAATTCCAGAAAAGACTCCAGGGAATTTCCTGGGGATAATAGTTGACCCCATGCAGAAAAAAACGCTGATTCTGACGTAAAAGAATCTGCTTCTGCACAGAGAAAAGAGACTTGTCTGGCTGAGCTGAACAGGCAAATCTGGCAGCAAAAAACCCAAAGCCTAGCATTAAACAGGCCAGAAAAAAAATTTTAAAAAACCGATCAGACCTGTTCATGGCAGGGTTATTCCGCGTATAACACTCATATGTCAAATTATCATAGCAGTTTTTAAGAGGTCTGTTTTGCTTAAAAAACACCCAGGGCTCAAACAGGGACTTCGTTGGGGGCTGGTACTTCTGGTTTTAACAGGTCTGGGGCTTCTGCTGAAACAGAGCTTTCAGGCCCAAAGCTTTCAGAACTTGCTGCTCCAAGCCCATTACCCCTGGCTGCTCGCAAGTGCGGGCCTGGTTTTGTCTGAGCTTTTGCTCAAAGCTTTGCGCCTGCGTTTATTGGCCCAGCCCTTCGCGATTCAGCACTCTTTTCGCAATTGGTTGCGGATTCAGGTGTTGGGTATTGCCCTGGCCACGGTTACTCCAGGGCGCTTGGGCGAAGTCGCCAAAGTTTTTTTAATGGCCGAAAAAGCTCCGGATAAATGGGGCTTGTCATTATTGCTGTGTATCTTTGAGCGTTTACTGGATTTTCTACTGCTCTGCCTGCTGGGACTCTTACTCAGCCTAAGCCTTTTACCTGCTGGCCCCCTGCCCCTTCTGATGGGGCTTTTACTGGGTTTTCTGCTACTTGGACTTTTCAGTTTTTTGCGTTTTCAACATCTCTGGCAAGAACTTTTACCGCTTTTACCACTCAAAATTCAGCAGGTTCTGCGGGAATATCTTCACCACCGGGAAAAACTCTTGCCGCAACTGCTTCCGGTTTGGCTTCTGACCTGTCTGATCTGGTTGCTCAATGCCTGTTTTCAATGGTTTCTGCTTTTCAGCATTGGCAAAACCGTCTCGCTCTGGATCGTCACAGGCATCAATGCGATTTTGGCTTTGGCGGGCATTCTCGCCCTTTTGCCTTTGGGGCTTGGCACCACCGATCTGGGAGCCTTTTTTTTATACAAGCAATTACTTTCACTTTCCACAGAATCGATTCTCTTTCTAATGCTGGCCTCCAGAGCGATCGGTCTGAGTGTCCTGTTTGGGCTGGCCCTGCCCTTTGGACTAAGAGATTTACGCAAACAAGAATTCCCAGCTCCGCCTCACGAAATCTAATCGGCTGAACTTGAATTGTAAAAAAATCGTCATATTTCACCTCTATCCCGCCGAAGCGTGACAGGGATTCCCACTTTAAACACAAGTAGCAAGCTATGATAGGGACAAGTCAACTTTATTGGGTGCCATTCTTAAACTCTGAAACCATGTTAATCTCAAAATATTGGGTTTTTCTCTTCTGCTACAGCCTGCTGATACACTCTTCCACATCTTCAGCCCAGGCGCTTGCTCAAGATACCCAACAGCATCTGAATATTCATCTGGATCTTGCTCGCCTCTATCACCAGGAAAAACAAAACCAACAGGCACTTTGGCACTTGCAGGAAGCCATTCGCCTAAACCCCCAGGCACCCTTGCCCTGGATCGAATTGGGACAATTTCAGTTTGAAATGGGGCAGCCCCAAGAGGCACGCAAAGCCTGGCAAAACGCAGAACGCTGCTTAAACCAAAAACCCGATCTTCATCTGCTGCTCAACCTGGCCTCTCAATACCGAAAGCTCAGAGATTGGCCCAAAGCCCAGGGCCTTTATCACAAGGCTCTGTCCTTAAATCCTCAGCAGCCTGAAACGCTTTTACAGGCAGGTCAAGTCGCCCTGGACGCAGGCCAGAAAAAACTGGCTGCGCGTTATTTTCTCAGACTGAGCCATTTGCCTCCAAGCACTTATTCATTCAAAGATCTGATTTGGGGACTCACCCAAAGTGGCGAAATAAAAACGGCAGAAACCCTGATCCAAAAAAGTCTGGCTCAGAATCCGAAACAAGGAAATCTCTGGCTTGAACTGGCCCAAGCACGTTATCAACAGGGGCAGCCAAGTGAGCAGATACTCCCGCTGCTCTACCAGGCGGGGCAAAATTCTTTGGCTTTTCAAGAGCGAAAAAGTTTGGCCTATCTCTACCGGCAAACAGGTCAAAACCCACAAGCCAAAAGAATTTATCTGGAGTTAATGCAAACAAGCCCTCAAGATTGTGAAATCCATCTGGAGCTTGCCATTTTAGAGAGCGAAGCCCAAGCCCTCAATCAGGAAAGTGATCATTACCAAATGGCCTTTCAAGCCTGCGAACAGGCAGCCCCAGAACTGCGCCGCGCCCTGGCCGCAGAGCTGCGTTCTCACGGAGATCTGCTTAAAGCCCTGAAACTGGCAGAAGACCCCAAGGTTGGCAATGCAGCCTTTTTATTTGAAACAGGCGAGCTTTTGCTGAACACACAAAGGCCAAGACTCGCACAAACAGCCTTTGAAAAAGCCTTGGAACGTTACCCTGGCGGACAACCCGAACTGCTCAAAGGTCTGATCTATCAAGGCCACAAATTAGACAATTTTCAAATGGTGCTTCAAGCCTTTCAAATCCTGAAGCAGGAGGGGGCCGAAGATCTGCTCGATACCGCCAACTGGATCGATCTTTCCTGGGCCTGGAACATGAGCGGAACCTCCCTCAAAGCACAGGAAGCCATGGCGCGGGCCGAAAGCACAGCCCAGGATCAAGCCGAGGTTTATCTGGCGCTGATTTACCAATTCCGTCAGCTCAAGCTCCCCCAACGTGCCTTGCCCTATTTGCAGGCGCTGAGAAAACAGGCACCCGCAGATGCCGAGCTTGCTCTGTTGGAAGCCACGGTTTTAGATGAAGCAGGTTCAAAGAATAAAGCCAGCGAGGCCTTCAAAAACAGCTTTGAAAAACGCCAAAAACTTACTGCCAGCCAGCTGCATGAGTTGCTGTTTGGATTGATAAAATACGAAAACTGGTCTGAAGCGGCACAGCTCTTCGAGGATGCTCAGTTTAAACAAACCCAGGAACCCGCACTCATCCTCAAAAAAGCCTTTGTCTGGCGACAATTGCATGGCAGTGATCCAGAATGGCAAAAAAAGAGAGCGGAAAGCCTAGACCTGGCTGCAAATAAGCTGAAGAAAAACCAAGAAGCAACACTGTGGGCAGAGCTTGGCTATGAATACGCAATCCTTGAAAACTGGAAAAATGCCTGTCTGGCCTTGGAAACAGCCCTGGCACAAACCCCAGAAAATAACCATTTGAGACTGGATCTTGCTCATTTTTACCGGGCCGGTGGTCACCCCCTGCAGGCCCTGGAAAACTATCACAGGGTCTTGGCTGACAGCGCTCAGGCACCGGCAGAGGCCTGGCTGGGCCAAGCCTTGATCTATCGGGCCCAAGGCAAAAATCTCGCCGCCCGGCGCAGTCTCCAAGCAGCTCAAAACTTGACCCCAGAACAAGAAGCGACCCGCGAAAAACTCTCCCAAGCCCTTGACGATCAAGGCTGGATGGGCCCCGAGAACCAGCGCTGGCAGGTTCAAGCCAGAGGTTTGAATGACCAAATTTTTCTGCGTGGCAACTATGAGGCCTATTGGCAGGCGGGTCTCAGCCTGGTTCATGATTGGGAAGCCGATACGACTCCTGATCAGGAGGCCTGGCATTGGCAAAATGGCGCTCAATTTGATTACCGGCGCGGGCAGACACTCTTGGATCGTCAAGCCTTCCAGATTTTCAGCCGTCTGCGCAGAGATTGGTATCAAGACAAAGCCCACCAATTTCTCGAACCCTCCTTGGATCTCAACCAAGTAGAGAACGCTGGCACAAGTGCACGCTACCTGGGTCTGGGCCTACAGGGAGGAAGCACCCTGGGAGAAGGCTTTCAACTCACAGCCCAAGGACGTGTCCAGTTGCCCGAAACACGGGATCTGTCACTCGGCAGTTTTTTAAACGGCGAAGGCAACCTCAAATTGGCATGGCAAGCTTGGCCTGAATGGAATTTTTCGGCCCAGACCGGGGCTCAGAACTATGTCTTTTACGATCGTTTTTCGCGTCTGCAATCGGTCTGGAAATGGCAAAACAGCCTGCAAAATAATTTTGAAGCGGGCCCCTGGAGCTACCAAGGCCAATGGGAAATCAGCCCCATCAGAGGGGGAGAGCTCCAGGATCTCTTACTGGGCAGCCGACACCGGCTCAACTGGAAACAGAGTGAAAACCTATCTTTTCAAGCCAGTTTAGAGGGTTTCAAATACCTCTCCGATCTGCAAGCCCCGCAGTCCTATTTCTCACCCCACCTGGGGTTGAGCTGGCGTTTGCCATTGGCAGCCGAAAAACCCCTTTTTCTCAATTTTCAAGTGCGCTATCTTCAGTTTGAAGGACAAGCAGCAGGCAGCTATCTATTTGAAGCAGGAGTCCAAAATTTCAGATGAACACAAAACTCTCTGCACTCAAACACAAATTTTTCAAGCTCTCACGGCAAACCCAATGGTTTATCCTGCTCAGCTTTGTTCTGCTCTTGCTGCACAGCGTGGTCCTGCTTCTGGGCAGCCCAGATCGCAGCTATGACGCCTGGATTCACCTCTTTTTCGGCAGCCATTGGCAGCAAAGCTGGTGGAACGATTTGGAACTTCGTTGGTTTGAGGGTTTTTCGGTTTTCTCTTATCCCCCTTTTGCACATCAGCTACTGGCCCTGACAGGGTTTCTGCTGCCCTGGAAATTGGCCTATAGTTTGGTGCAAACCCTGACCTTGGCAGGGCTCTGCACCGGAATTTACCGCTATTCACGGATTTGGTTTAATCCAGAAGTTTCAGCCCTGGCCGCACTCTTGAGCCTGGCTTCAGGCTCAGTGGCCATGACCGTGCATCTCTTTGGGCAATATCCCAATACCCTCAGCCTGGCCCTGCTTTTTCACCTTTTGCCCTGGGCCTGGGCTTGGGTCCAGCAGGGTCGAAAAGGAGCGTTGGGCCGGGCTTTTTTATTGTTTATTCCCTTGGTCTGCACCAGTCTTTTTTCCAATCTTTTCGGGCTGGCTCTTTTCGCCTTGCCTGTTGTGCTCAAATCTTTTCAAAACAATGACTGGGCCACACACAAAACACACCTGCAACGCTGGGCTCTCATTATTCTCGGCCTGGCGCTGCTGGGTGGATTTTTTATGCTGCCCCTCTTTTGGTATCTTCAGCATTACCCCTTTCAACAGGTGCCGATTCCCCATGGCAGTCGCAACAACGTACTGCAATTCACAGAAACCAACTATTATTTGTTTTATGGGCTTTACGGGCCTTTTATTATCCTGATTCCAATTTTATTAGCTTCTATTGCACGCCAAAAGCAATATTTCGAATTTTTACCTACTTTTATGATCTTTTTTTTACTGGGTTTGGGCGGGGCCTTTCTCCCCAATCAATGGCTGCCTGGCCGTCTGTTTTATATTTTGACCTTTGATCGTTTCTGTTTCTGGAACAGTTTGCTGATGACGCCCCTTGCAGCCTGTTTACTGCTCAAACTCTGGGCCTGGCTTCCGCACGCAAAGCGTTTGGTGAGTGGGGTGCTGGTCGTAACGGGTGGGATTTATCTTCTCTGGTTCAGCATCAATCTGACTTCCCCTTTCTGGCGGCGTCAGGTGCCTCCTCAGGAGTTTCAGCAAACCCTGGCTTTTCTAGCACGTGAAGAAGTCAAAACAACGCGTTTTGCCAGTCTGGGCCTGGGAGCCCATAATTTTGCACGTTTAAGCACCCTGAGCAAGGCCCAGACACTGGATGGAGCCTATTATTTTGGCCGCCGAGTCACAGAAATGAACCAAGTGGCCATGGGCATGCTCGACGAAGCCAAATACTATGGCCCGGTCGCCATGAACGTTCTCACCCAAATTTTGACCGACCCCGAAAGACACCATCTGCGCTATCTCCTGGTTTTGGATCGCTACTATGATCTGGCTTTGGAAACCGCAGGCTGGATTCCCAAAGAAACCCTCGATGGGCGGATTCAGGTTTGGACACCTGCACACCCCATCTCCCCTCAGCCGACTTCAGAGCTCAAACCGGCCCCCCTGACCCTACGATTACTTTGGGGTTTAATGCCCATCAGCGCTTTCATTTTTTTGTTGGTTTTACACAAGCCCAAGGAAATGTTTGAAGGATGAATATCTCCAAACGCCAGGGATTGATCGCAGGGGGTATCGTACTGATCGGCCTGCTGCTGATTTTTCTTTTGCATTTGGGCTCCCCCCTCCAAGTTGCTCCCCCCCCTGAAAACCCCGTCTTATTGGTTCAGGACCCTGGCGAAATAAAACAGGGGAACAGCTGGAAATACAATGGGCGACCCGTCATTTATCCGGCGGCAGATCGTTTCTTTGACTTTCAGCTTGCACCCCTTCAGAATGATTTGCCGCGTTTGAAACACCTCTTGAAGGCCACCTCGCTGCGTCTGCAAATCTCAAGTTCAGAAACGCGCTGGCAGGCACTTCAAGCCACGCAAAAACTTTGCCAAAGATTTGGTTTTCGACTTGAACTCACCCTGGTTCAAAGCCCCAAAGAAAAACCTGAACAGTTGAACCACTGGCTCAAAACGCTCAAAGGCTTGGGTTGGAATCGCGCTGAAATTCTGGCCTTGCACTTTAAACCCCTGGAAAAAAGCCCTGTGGCTCACGCTTGGCTCCACAACGCCTACCAAACCGTTAAAAAACTTTGGCCCGCCACACAACGCCCCTTCATTGGACAGGTGCTCGAAAAACCTGTAGAAGCCCCCCACCCCGATCTCAAACCCGATCTCTATCTGTTTAGAAGTGCTCTGGGCCCAAATCAACTGAGCGCCAGTTTAAAACGTCTCAAGGAACGCTTGAAGGATTCCAGCGTTCAACTAGAAATTCCAAGCATGCCCGTAAATTCAGTGGAGTACGATCAAGCCTGGCATTACCGCTACAGTTTTTACTTCAGCAAAACCTATGATTTGGTCTATCCAGCGGTACATGCCCATGACCAGCAAACGGAAACAGGACGGCTTTATCCTGGCATTTTACGTAAAGATCACAGCGAGCGCAGCAGCTTTCTGCTCAGTCAGATCTATTTTCAGGTACATACCCTGGATATTAACGAAAAAGTACTTGAAACTGTTTTAACAGATGCATCGGAAATCAAAACATCTTCAACAACGCCACAAAAACCCAAAGACTGGATTCACTATTTCTTCGAAATTTATTATAACGATCGCACCCCCACAAAAATCATGGCGCTCTTTACAGAGCGATTGAAACGCTTTCCCGATGGCTATGCCCGCTATCGCACAGAAGAAAGTATTCTCAACTCTCATTTTGCGCATTTAGAAAGACTCCAGATTTTAAGTTTGAACGCGCGCAATGCCCAAGAACAGACGGCTCAAGTCAAATTGGAATTTATGACCTCTTTGGGCCCTGCTGTTTTTCTACAGAGCATCGAATTTCAAACCGAACAGGGTGAATGGCGTTTAAAAAAACTGAACCCCGCGCAAGGTTTACCAGCAAACCAAACTGGATTCTTAAGGGCCGAAACGGGGCCCCCTTTACGTCAGAAAATAACGCCTGAACTCCAATTGAAAACACACTGGCTCCCCTCCCGTTCTGAGCCTGGTCAGGGCCTGCTGCATTATCAAATTCAGAATATCAGCAAGCAAAGAGTGGATATCCAAGCTCTGCGCCTGAATCAAAACCCTCTCTTGGTCAAAACGCCCCCGCTCCCCCTCTTTCTTTCTTTGCGCTATCTTGCTCCTGGAGAAACAGCTGAGGGCTATATCCCAGAAGTGACACAACCCAGCCCTGAAAGCTGGATTGAAGCACACGATTACCCTTCCAGCTTGCTCAAGGCCAATGAGCCCCCCCTGCATTTAAAGCTCCGTTATCGCCAACAAAATGCCGACAGTCTCCTGCTTGAGGTTTGGAATCCCCATGTCGAAAGAGCACTTTTTCCTGTGATTACCTATACGCTTCAAACCAGCCGAACACAGGAAAACGGTTATTTTTTACTCGAACGTGCCCTCTTACCGCTTGAAAAAAGAAGTATTTCTCTGCCTTGGCCCTATGCAAAGCCCCCAGAACATTTTTTTCTAGAAGGCCATTTCCAAGCCATCACGGATCCGGTCTTAAATATGGATGAGGCCTTTCGTTATGCCAGCCTCGGCCAACCTGAGGCTGCCCGCGAGAAATACTTCAGACTCTGGGAACGCTTCAAGCAGACCCTGAATGCCAAACAACGCGAACAGGTTCTCTGGGCAAGGTTTGAACTGGAACTGCAAACCCAAACACCCCAGCAGGCAGAGCCTCTCGCTCGCTTGCTTTTGCTGGATACAGATTTAAAAAACAATCAAGCCGAACGGCTTTATAAAATTGCAGATGCTTTTTTAAATGCAGGCCAGGCAAAAAAATCACTTCAATTTATTTCAGAATTTGAAAATAATTTACCCTTTCATCTCAAACTCTCACTTTTAAAAGCCCACCTGCTCGAAATACAGGGAGCCTATCCAGAAGCACTGGTACTTTTAAAGAGTATTTGGAAAAAACAACCCAGTTTGGAAGTCAATCGTCAACTCTTCTATTTAGAGCGAGACCATGGCTCTGCAAATGAAGCCCTGAAATGGCTGAACAGCTTACTAAAACAAGAACCTCTGGCCTATCAGCTTTGGAAAGAAAAAGGCTTTTTACACAAACGTCTGCAGCAAACTGAAGCCGCTATCACGGCTTACCGCACCTACCTAAGCCATCTGAACAATCTTGAAGTTGAACGCGAATTGGGTTATCTGCTCTTGGAAAAAGCTCAACTCAGCGCTGCACTGCAGATATTTCAAAAAATTCTAAAAATTTGCCCCCAAACCTGTGTCAAGGAATGGGCCAGCAGCGCAGCGATCTTCAAACAGCAGGGAAAAACCCAAGAGGCTCTGCAACACTATCTTCGCCATGCACGCCTAACCGGAAATTCCAATTCCTGGTATATCGCAGGAGAACTGGCTCTCAGTAGCCAGGCCTATGAACAGGCCTATCAAGCACTTTTGCAGGTCAGGCCAAGCCCAAGGAATGCTTTTAAACTCACACGCACCCTGGCCTATCTCGCGCGTCAGACAGGGCGTCTGAAAACCGCAGAAAAGTACTATACCGCCTATCTCAAGCAAGCACCACGGGACAAAAATGCCCGCAGAGAATTGGCCTTCCTCAGCCTGAACCTGGGAAATTTTCAACTGGCCAGCAGCCATTTTGCAAGCCTTTATCAGCATGGAGATCACAGCCCAAGTCTTCAGCAAGCCCTGGCTTATGCCTATTTGAAATCGGGACAGACCATTCAAGCCCGCAAGCTGTATTCAGATTTACGCAAAAAATTCCCTCAAAACAAAGAACATCTGCGCAATTATCTCAATGCCCTTCAGCAGTTGAATCTGCTCCCAGTTGCCGAAAAAGCAGAGCTTGAAAAGCAATGCCTTCAAGACTCTCAGGCCCTGCAAAGCCTGATTGAGCTGGGCATTCAAACCCAGGCTTACGAATGGAGTCTGAATCTGGCCTTGGCGGGGCTCAAAACAGGCAAGGGAAACGCTTTGTTTCTACACCGTGCCGCAGCCCGCTGCCTTGAAAAAACAGGAGATACTGCTGGCGCAATTCAAGAATTGGAAAAAGCCCGCCGCTTGATTGAGCCCGCCCAACATCCAACGCTGCAAAGAAACAGCCGAGCAAGAATTTCAAATTAATTTTTTATAAGAATGTCAACAAAATGTCTTGCGAATATGACGTTTAGATAACATTTATTTAGACGCAAAGACTCAATTGTAAAAATGGTGTAAAACCTGATCAGATCTTGCTTTCAGACCATAGATCTCTCAGTTTTATAAATGTTAGGATTAAATTTAGAAGTAAATACCTCTATTGTGACAAAATAATTTCTTGATTGTTTTGTAAAAATAGAAACCCAGAACTGAATCCTTCTCGATTTGTTCTGAAGGAGAAAAAATGAAAGCGTCAGATGGACTTCACACGGTTTTAGTCAGCACTCTGCCTCCGGTCAATACCTCACTGAGTGAATATGGCCGCTTTCTTGTCGAAGGCTTATTAAGCTCCTCTGACGGTCTTCAATTGACTGTGCTGGCTGATTTGCAAGAGTCTGGTCCTGTACAGTCTGAAATGCACCACCCCCGTTTAAAAGTGGATCGTTGTTGGCGTTTTAACGATTGGAAAAACCCCTTGGTTGTTCTGCGCAAGCTTTGGGCCATCAAACCTGAAGTGGTTTTATTCAATCTCCAATTCGCTTCCTTCGGAGGAAAAAAAATCCCCGCCATGCTGGGCCTGATGATTCCCTTCCTGGCGCGTTTAATGGGCTTTAAGGTCGTAACCTTGTTGCACAATCTTCCCGATGCCATGGCCTTGGATCAGCCCTATTTTGCCCGCAACCCCCTGGATCGCTGGCTGATTCAGACAGGTGGTGCTGTGGCGACCCGTCTGCTCTTGCAATCTCATCGCCTGGTCGTGACCCTTGAACGCTATAAGGATATTCTTGAAACCCGCTATGGCGCTAAAAATGTCGAAATCATGCCCTTGGGCTCCTATGTCAAACCAGCACGCGTGCCCCTGGTACAAAAACGCAACACCTTCTTGACCTTTGGCAAATTCGGAACTTACAAGCGCCTGGAGTTTTTACTCGATAGCTTTGAAAAACTCAGTCAAAAGCATCCCCAGATCGAACTTGTGATCGGGGGAACCGATCACCCCAATACCCCTGGCTATCTCGAAGCTGTTCAGGCCCGTTACAGCCATTTGAAAAACGTACGCTTTCTGGGCTGGATTGAAGATGAGGCCTTGCCTGGTCTGATTCGCAATACCAAAGCCTTGATTTTAAGTTATGAAGCAACAGCAGGTAGTTCAGGCCCCTTGCATCTCGCTCTCTCTCAGGGGAAACCTGTGATTGCACCTGATTTTGGAGATTTTCGCCTGGTCGCAGAACATGAGGGCGCAGAACTGATCTTTTACCATCACCAAGACATCGCAAATTTTGAAAAAGTCTTTGAAGCTGTTATTCTCAATAAACTTGACCTCGCGAAAATGGGACGCCATAACCTCAATATCGCCAAAGTCAATTCGGCAGAAAATATTGCCCGTCGCTATCTGAATCTTTTGCTCTCGGTAAGCCATGCACCCCATGGTTTTGCCCCTGCTCTCATGCAGAAAGTATTACCTCACGCCAAAGCACAAGCAAAGGCATCGCCAGATTTTCCGCTGGCGGGTTAATGAAAGGATTAAATTTATGAAAAAGCTAGAAAAAAAGATGAGGCCCCAGGTTTGGACTCAAGGTTTCGCTGTTGCACTTATTCTTGCAATCTCTGCCTGTTCCAATCAGATCTCTTCAGGTATTTCCCCCCAGGCCCCGACACTCTCACAACCCGCAGCCCTGAGCGTCCCCGTCTCTTCTGAGATCAACCGTTTTGGGCTCTCCCCCCGCAATCAGGACATGGTCAAACTGGCCCGCCAATATATGCAAACCCCGGCTTTTTTAGAGAGCTTGCGCTTGGGAGCAGGCAGCCAATTTTCAGTGCAGAATCTGAAACAAGACTTCAGTATTCAGGCCAAGCGCGACCTAACCCCCCGTATGTACGCTGCCCTGAGCAATAATCAGCTCTATGAAATCGACCCCAGCACCTATGCGATTACGGCACTCACCACAGGTCTGGTCAACAATATGTACGGTTTGGCCCGTGATCCGATCAGCAACGATGTCTTTTATATGAAGGATACTGCTCCCTATACCTTGTACAAATGGAATCGAACCACCAATACCCATACCGCAGTCGGTGATTTGCCGGTTGCCAGTGGCAATACCCTCTATCGCCTGGGTTTTGCCCCCAGTGGAGAACTCTATCTGGCGAATAATCAAGGTCTGTTTGTGGTCGATACCAGCAACGCACAGATCATGTCAGTCATGACAGCCGCAGAAGGTGTACAGACCGGCACGGGTGGAGACTTGGCCGTCAATGCGGCCGGTAAGATTTATATGGCGATCAATAAAATCATTTATTTAATCGATCCGACGGCCAAAACCAGTACCCAAATTGGCAATTTTACGAATATGAGCGGCAATATTTCAGGCATGGGTTTTACTGCCGATGACCGTTTGCTGGTGACCAGTCTGGATTCTAAAATCTATGAAATAACCAATTACACCACCAGCCCTGCCGCGGTAGAACGAACCGTATTGAGTGGCGTTACAAATGCTGTGGATTTAAGCTCTGCAGTGGTTAACGCTTGCCCCGTCATGACAGCAGGCCGACCTGACTACCCCACCCTGCTTTTCAACGATGATTTTTCCACCATGCCCGCCAATTTTGCCAATCTGGCGGGAGAAACCAATCCCGATACCAGCAGTGGCTGGTTACAGTGGAATACCGATTATTACCCCACGGGCAAAGGCGTTCTGCCCTGGAACCCAGGCCCAGGCCAGGCGACCAGTCTGAGAAATATTCCAGGTGAATATGCCAGCACCCCTGGCGACCCCCGCCCCAATATGTTGGAAACCGCCATTTCGCGTAAGGTTCCGCTCAAATACAAAGCCGGTGATAAACTGATCGCCAAACTGAAAGTGGCCCCCACCTTTTCAGATCAGGCCAGTGATACCACCCTGATGATTACCTTCGACGACCCCTCTGAAACCGTGGCCGTAAGCAGTACCATTCGTGGCGATAAAGCCAGTGGTGGCGAATTGTATGTTGAAGCCGTCATCCCCTCCTGTGCAACCGAAGCCACCGTGATTGGCATGGCGTATCTGGGTGAAAATGAAACCTCATCCGTCACCTTTGAAAAGGCCTCTCTGGAATTTATCCCCCAGAACTACTATACCCAAACCACGCTCTTAAACGAGCCCTTTGATACCAGCACCACCCACGCCACCTATGGCACCAATTTCCCTGCCGGCATGGACGAGCAATTTGGCGCTTATGATCTGTATACAGTCGCCAATTGGCCGACCACACCCGGAGATTTGGCTGTTACAGCCGCAAACCCCAATGCGGCTTCGGGTTATGGAGGGCTGGTTAAACGGGTAAATTTACCCACGTATACCAGTACTGACAGCATCAGCGCCAAGCTTTTCACCGCCAGCACCTTTACTGACGCAGCCAGTGAAGCCTCCCTGCTGATCGATTTCTTCAATGCCGCAGACCAAAAGCTTGGCAGCCTCAATGCCACCAAAGTCACCGCCAAGCAATGGCGCTGGCTGCAAATTGATCGGGGCAGCATTCCCAGTGGGGCCACCTATGCCAAGATCGTACCGATTCTCAGCCTGGGTGCCAGCGAAACCGGCTCTCTGCTCTGGGATCGTCTGGAAATGTCACTGACCAGTACCCAGCCCCCTGCTCCACCCACCTCCCTGGTGCTCAACAGCCCCAGTTCGGGCAGCTTCACAACCGGCGACAGTATCGCTTTGAAAGCCACCCCAGATAAAGTACTCAGCGGCATGAGCGTGCTCTTTGTCGATGGCAGTGGCAATACACTGGCTACCGGTACAAAGCAGATGGATGGCAGTTTTACCGCCTCTTGGACCGCTGCAACAGCCGGCAGTTATACTGTAATCGCCCAGGCCAAGGATCTAAATGGCAATTTACTCCTGAGTTCCAGCCCAGCCAGTGTGACCGTGGTGGCCCCTTCAATCTCTATCACGGCCCCCAGCTCTGGCTGGAGTATTGTCCGCAACAGTAAAGGCGGCAGCCTGAGTCTCAGTGCTACTGCAACGGGGGTTCCCAGCGGTGGCTCGGTCAAGTTTGAAATCCAGGATTCTACAGGTACGGTGATTTCTACCCGCACCGCCACCAATACCAGTGGAAACATCTGGGATGCGACCTGGGGCAGCACCAATACCCGTGCCAATTATGATGTTTACGCTAAAATCCTGAACGCCAGCGGCACAACACTCGCCACGGCAGGCCCGATCTCAGGCTCAGTCAATTAGCACCCAAAGCGCTTGTGTGCTAGCATACAGCCAGAAATCATGTCTGGCTGTATGCTGAATTTATGCAAGAATCCCATCTTCGCCAACTCTATCTTGAGCTGCTCAAGAAAGTGCTAGGTGATTTTATCTATGATCTCGACGCAACAGGGTCTGAAAAGCCCCCCCCCTTGACCTGGGCCGACCCTCGCACAGGACGCAAATACACCTTGCAAACCATGGCCGAGTATAAATACAATGGGCTGATTTTTCCACGTCAGGCCCATACCATGATTGGTATGAAACGCCTAAATAATCTTCAATATTGCGTTGAAGAAGCACTGAAACAGAATATTCCGGGTGATCTGCTGGAAGCTGGCGTTTGGAAAGGCGGGGCCTGTATCCTGATGCGTGCCCTATTAAAAGCCTATGGCATCAACAACCGCAAGGTCTGGGTCGCCGATTCCTTTGCCGGTTTTTTACCTGAGGATTTGAAAACTTCAGGGCTCGACCCCACCAGCACAAACCAAAACAGCATTTCCCAGGAAAAAGTTAAAGCCCATTTCAAGGCCTATGATCTGCTCGATGATCAGGTCTGTTTTCTACCCGGCTATTTTCATGAGACCTTGCCAGAGGCGCCTGTCGAGAAATTGGCAGTCCTCCGGCTGGATGCTGATTTTTATAACCCCACCCAGGAAATACTGACCCACCTTTACCCACGCTTAAGTCCGGGGGGGTTTATTATTATTGATGATTACCATATCTTTGAAGAGTGTCGGCAGGCTGTTTTGGACTATCGACAGACCCATCAGATCAAAGAACCCATCCACAGAATTGACCCGGCTGCTGTTTACTGGCAAAAAAAGAAAGAGAATCTTACGGAGCCCTTGCTCCTGGAAAAGGCTGATCTATAATGAATACTATGAAAAAAATGCAGATTTTATCACTCGGACTTCTTCTCAGTGGCCTCTGGCTCAACCCGCCAGCTCAGGCTGCGGATCGTGTGACTGAATTTACCGCCACACGTGAAAAACACCGCCCAGATGGCCGTCTTTATTCACAATCCGCAAGGGCCTTTAAGTTTTATGAGCAGGGCCTGACTGCCTTGAAAGAAAAAAAAGCGGATCAAGCCATAGAGCTTTTTACCAAAGCTCTGCGCAGCTATCCCAGCTATGCAGAAGCCTTTTATGAGCGGGGCAATGCCTATCTGGTAAAAAAAGCCCCCGAACAGGCTTTGGCTGATTTTTCAAAAGTCATTGAACTACAAGCCCGTCCTCTCATGGTAGACGCCTATAATAACCGTGGGTATATCTACAATGACCTGCTCAACCAATACGAAAAAGCAGTTGTCGATTTCAGTGAAGCGATTCGCTTGAACCCCCTCTATACCCGGGCCTGGTATAACCGGGGCTTGGCCTACGACCGGCTGGGGGAACATGAAAAAGCCGTTGCCGACTATAGCAAAACCCTACAATTTCAAGCAGACTATGTAGATGCCTATAACAACCGAGGCATCAGCTATCTCGACCTCAAACAATACGACAAAGCGCTGAACGATTTTGAAAAAGCTGTCAAACTGGCTCCTGACTATGCGCTTGCCTATTATAATCTGGGCTTGATCTATTCCACCCGTAAAAACTTTGAAAAAGCGCTGGGATATTATACCCAGGCAATTGAGCGCAATCCCAATTATGTTGAGGCCTACCATAACCGGGGCTATATCTATAATGACGTGCGCAAAGACTATGACAAGGCTTTGGCTGATTTTAACAAAGCACTGCAAATCAACCCTGACTATATCAACGCCTACTATAACCGGGGCTTGACCTATTACAATAAAAAAGACTTCAGCAATGCCCTGCGTGATTTCAGCCGGGTGATTCAAGACAATCCCAAGGATGCAGACGCACTTTATTATCGCGGAGACTGCTATTATTGGCAAAATCAGCTGGACCCTGCCATTGCTGATTTCAGTGAAGTCGTCAAACTGGCACCCGAAGACGCCTCAACGCACTATCTGCTGGCCAGTCTTTACGCCCAGAAAAAGGATGCAAAAGCCGCTTTAGCAGCTTTAGCTGAAGCCATTCGCTATAACCCAGACCTGAAAGTTGCCGCTCGAAATGAACCGGCCTTGATCTTCCTGCGCAAACTGCCAGAGTTCAAAAAACTGGTAAAATAGAGGAGCAATCCTGTTTCCCACCGCCAAGACAAAAGGACGTAGCGCATGAAGTTTTTTTATGATTCCCGCACCGACTTGCTGGGTATCCAGTTCCAACCCCCACGGAACAAACCTGGCAAAGCTGGCAAAAGCACCAAAGAGGTCATGCCCGGTGTACGCATGGGGTGGGATGAACGTGGCAATTTAGACAGGATTGAAATTCGCGATGCCTCACGTCACCAACCGGAACTGAAAAACTTTATCAGTGAACTGGTCAAGGAAGTTTTAAGCCATGCCAAGGATATCCCCCAGGAAATCTTACTGGCGATCGAAGGCACGCTGCGACTCAGCCAGGAAGACACCCCCAGCTCCAAAGCCGAAGATTACAAACCCCGCCTCAGTTTTGATGCCATCAGCAATGTGCTGACGACCGAGTTTCGCCCTCCTTTTCCTGGCGAACCCATGATGACCAAACGCGAAGTCATTCCTGGGATTGTTGCCAGCTTTACGGAGCAGGGAGAACTGATCTCCATGGAGCTGCTGCAAGCGCTGCAACATTTTCCAGCCCTTCAGCAGTTTGTGCAGCAGGGCAATGAAATGCTCGCCATGCAGCACCTCTTTCGCAATATCGGCCGCTAAGCTCTCAACCTGAAAAAACACGGGCTGATCCAAGCAGCGACAAGAGCAAGCTGGTTTACAAAGAAAATCCCCCAAGTTATAAACCTTGGGGGATTTAAGCATTTCAAACCGTTTAAGGCGTATTCAACTTGAACCATGCCTCGATCAATTTGCGATATTCTGTAGCCAAAGCACTGGCATGATCTCCCAGTTCTCCTGCCAATTCCTGTTTGGCTTCATCTGCTTTGATCTCTTTTTTCATCAAAGAAGTCAAAAGCGTAATCATACGCGCATCCTTGATATTATTGAGATCCTTACCCAAAATCTCACGCAGGGTACGTGAATAGATTTCCTGCTTTTTCTCACCACTTTGGGGATCGGTATAGAGAATCGTGAGTTTCATCTTTTGATCGAGCAGGGTAGCCGCGTCTTCGGCACTGAAGCGTTCCCAGAAATACTGTGAGGTATTGTAAGAGAAATTGGTGGGCTGAACCTTGCTCTGATCCTGAGAAGACTCTTCAGCAGCAGACTGGGTATGTTTCAGCGCAGCAGGATAATCCAGACGGAACTGAACATCACGGGCGGCCACCGTCATCAGTGCCATAAAACGCTCCTGAAAGGCCCGCTCAGCATCTTTGCGGGTAATCACCGAGAAATAAGCACCCCGGCCAGCTTCGGTCAATTGGTTCATAAAGGCTTCATTGAAATCCTGCCCCAGGCCCAAACCCGAAAAATAAATCCCTTCAGAATTGTTGATCCGGGTCTGCTTTGAGAGCACACTGGGGTCTACTTCCCCGATATTGGCATAGGCATCCGTCAGCATCAGCACGCGGTTGAGTTTACCGGGCACAAAGGATTTCTGGGCCAATTGATAGGCCGTGGTAATGCCTGCATTGAGGTTGGTTCCTCCCTGGGTCTGCAAACTGCGTACCACGCTCAGAAATTTAGAGGCATCGCCCTGATAGTCAAAATTCTCAAGAGCAACGACCGCGCTGGTCGAAAAGGTGACAAGATTGATTGTATCGCCGGGCTTGAGACTTTGAACCAAAGCTTCAAGCCCCGCTTTGGCTACCTCCAAACGGCTGGGAGCAGCGCCGCCCTCTTCCACCACGGGTGTTTGCTCATTCATTGAGCCTGAAACATCTACCACCAACGTTAAGGCCAGGTTTTGACGCTCACTGGCTGAAAGGGTGGGAGCTGAAACATGCACGCCCAAATCATAGCGGTTGCCCATTTCCTGACCCGCCGTCGCCCCATGTTGCCAAAGCCCCATTGAAACCTGGAAAACACCTGTCGATTCCTGCCCCTGGCGAGCAAAATGCTCGTAATTTAAAAACTCCCAGGGCCGGGCCCAGGAAGCATTGGGAGCAAAACCATGATTGAGCGCATATTTGGTCAATTCAACCCCTGCCGTACTGGCAGAATCATCGTAGGAAAAATAGAAATAATCCGTGGCCTCTGCCTGGGGAGAAGCCGAGGGCAGGACAGAAGGATCTGCACTGGGTACGGCCGTGGGCACAGCACTGGGAGCCGAGGTCGGCTCCGCTGTGGGCTGGGGTTCAGGCATGACCATATTATTGGATTGATCTGTAGCAGGCATGCCGGCCACAGGAGCTGCCGCAGGAGCCGTCAAAACAGGAGAGGCCGTCGATTTTTCAGCTGCTGCGCGATCCAGACTGGGCGTGCTGTAACTGGTCCCAGCGCCAAGATTCAAAGGCGCATTATCAATGGGAGACAAAGGATTTTTTTGCCCCTTGGGAGCCGGGGTAATCCCTGCAGACAATCCGCCCAGATTGGCAGTAGCAGATTGCGTGCCAGGAATCATGGACTGACAGCCGCTCACCCCCAAAGACAGGGCTATCAAAGCCAAGACCAAATAATTCTGCTTTTTCATCATGCGTCTCCTTGATTGAGTATTCTGGCAAACTCGCGTGAACGGGCCGCGCGTAAAGGGTGAAGATCTGGGTCGTGAAGCGCTTCCTGCCGGGCCTGTGCACTTCCAGAATCGCAACTGAAGGCCTTTTTTAAAGCCTCCAAGCCACGATCCAGCAGGTTTTTATCTTTTTTAACGGCATAGTACAGACTGAAAAAACAGGCCTGAATATAATAAACAAGCCAATACCCCGGATTAAAACTGTCAAGCAGCCCCAGGGTCAGTTCAGCCTCTTCGAAACGCCCACTTTTGGTATAGGCATGGGCCAGAAAAGCCCCACTTTCCATCAGGGTCTGTTGCCCCAATTCCTGCTTATGGGGAGAGGTCAAAACCCGTTTAAAGTTCTGAATGGTCTGCTCCCAGTAAGGCTCAGCCTCAGCAGGCGGCATCAGAAAAGCCTGATTAAAACAGAGTCGGGCCTGTTCATCGCGCATAAACACGTCATCGGGTGCTAATTCAAGCCCCAGCTTGAATTTTTCTGCCGCACGGGCAAAATCGGCGAGGGCATCGCTACGTTCCTGTGCTTGACCGGCCTCCAGAAAACGCGCCAATGCCGCATATCCACGTAAAAAATACACAGCTCCCAAATTAAAATGCAAATCGGCGGGCTGAATATCGAGGGTTTCAGGGGCTGGGTGCATTTCATAACTGCGCAAGGCTGTTTCTTGATTGAGCAAAGCCCCTTGATAATTGCCCCGGCTGAGTTCCAAACTGGAAAGCAAAGCTTGTAACTGCACGCCTTCCTGAAAAAGCTGCAAGCCCTGCTGAATCCGCTCTTGGGCCTGCTGGGTCCGACCGGCTTTGATCAGGGCAATCACCAGGCGCAGATAGGTTTTGAAGTTCTGTGGCGCCTGGCTCAAGCTCTGCTCATAGGTCGAAATGGCATCGCGATACGCCGCGACAGCATCACTGTTCAAGGGCGCGAAACCCGCCAAAATCAAGAGTTCATCCCGGCCATTGTGATTGCCCTCAGGAAAGAGGATTTCCGCCAGTTTAAGCACCACCTCGCGTGAAGGTTGGCGCTCTCCAGCCTCCAGCAAAGAAATATAAGACTTTGAAACGGCAATAGATTTCGCCAGATTCTCCATATTCAGACCTTTTTCTTTTCTCAGAGCAGACAGACGTCTGCTAAAAGGACTCTGAATGACATCCATTTGTTTCCTTTTTGGCACCAGAAATACCTCCTTTTCTTAAAAATATGGCCAGCCCCCCCATTATTGCGGCACAGCTGTTACGGCAGGAGCAGGTTGCGTTGTCACCTCTGAGCCACTGGGAGACGCTACAGGTTGGGGTTTCAGCTCTTCAGGAGGCACAGACGGGGCAACACAGCGAACGGCTGGCACATCGTACATGGGCAGATAGAGAACGGGACGGTTCAATTGTTTGATCGCTCCTGTCTGGGCATCGATTTCGGCAGAACCCCAAACCTGCATTTTTTCAGGATAGCGGGGCATTTCTTCGGGATAGCAGCGCATATTGGCATCGGTTGTCGCTGGATCAAGCTGGGGTTTGGCACTGGCTTGCACCACAGGAGTCACCACATCAAAACCGACACTGACAAAATAACGGTTTTGGGATTGCCCCTGCTGATTCAATTGAATCTGCCACTGTGCAGTCGCAGGAATCTCGGCAATGACCTTTTGGTTCGGATCCCGTACAGTCTCGGGGTAAACCGGATAAGCGCCACTGCTATCAGGGTTGGAAAAAGCTTTGCTGGCAATTTCCTGGGCTTGGGAGCTGTCGATTTTCACCTGGCTGATATCGATCACAGGTTCTCCCCAGACCATGCGGTGTACACGCGTTTCTTGCTTCAAGAGATAGATATTCAGGGTTTCCTTGCGGGGAGTAGAGGCAAAACGGAAAAAATAAGCGGGCTGAATCTGCTCTACTTTGCCATCCTGCCCTGGCAAGCTCAGATACTCCACAAAATTGGAGTTTCCATCCACCCCAATATTGGCTCGGCTTTCAATCAAGCGGGCGCTGGAATCCCATTGTGCGAGAATGGGCTTCACCGTCTCTTCATAGGCCTTCAACAAAGTCGCGGCCTGAGAAGCAGAGAAAACACTCTCTTCAGCAAATTGAATCACATATTGATTGAATTCTCCCCCCCCAAACCAGGGGGCGATCATGCGCGAAGAAGCACCTGTGGCAATATCTGGTGCCAATTTGGATTCGCCTGAAGCGGCCTGTCCCACCGTAGGTGCTGCGACAGGGGCTCCCGCCTGAGGAGCTGGATTGGCAGCGGGTGCAGTCGCAGCACTGTCATTCGTACCCGTACTCTGGTTGGTGGTATTCAAGGGCAAAAGTCTACGGGAAAGCGCATTGGCAAAAACACCCTGGCTTGGATTCGCCACAGGTGAAGCCGTCGCAGAAGGTTGAGGCAGAAGCCCGTTAATTTGGCCTGCACTACAGGCGGAAAGGCCGAGCGAAGCACTCACAATCAAAGCCAGTGAAAAAGCTGAGGATTTAAACATTTTTTGATTTCTCCTGTTTATTTTTGTGCGGGAGCCAAAGCAATCGCTGGCTCGGTATAAGCCACACCTGTGGAACCGGGAACGGCATAGCCTACACTACCACCGCCAGAACCCGAAGCAGCATACAAAACGGGGCGGTTCAAAGAAATAATTTTACCGCTGATTGCGTCTATCTCCATAGAACCTGACCAAGACTGATTTTCAACAGGAACCGGCTGTGAAGGTGAGGGTTCACCGGGTGCAATCGTGGGCGTATTCGTTACCGTGCCATCACTGCTGACCACAGAAGTATCTGCCGCCATCATCGGAACGGGCATGGGAACCGGCACGCCTATATTCACGCCTTCTTGGCCATGAAAGAAACTGATCTGATAGCGCAATTGCTTGCTTTCCTGCTGATTGAGATGAATCTGCCAGGTCAATTTTTCAGGCAGATCATAAATCACCTGCATACCGGGCTGTCGAAGATCTTGGGCCATGGGATATACAGGATAACCAGGGCTGCTTTCGCGGTTTGAAACCGCCTTGCGTGCTATCGCCATGGCCTGATCACTGTCAATTTGCACCCGACTGATGTCGATCTGGGTTTCACCCCAGACCATGCGATGAACCCGCACTTCTTTTTCAAGCACATAGACATTTAAGGTTTGTTTCAGCGGCGAAGAAGCAAAACGATAAACATACAGCGGCATGACTTTCAGCGCTTCGCCACTGCTCCCCGGCAATTGCAGATACTCGGGATTTGGATTATTGAGCATCGCCCGGCTTTCAATCAAACGGGCACTGGCATCCCACTCTTTTAAAAGAGGCTGAACGGTCTGTTGATAAACCGTCAAAAGTGAGGAGCCCTTGGCTGCAGGATAAATATTTTCTTCAGCAGCCTGAATGCTGTATTGATTGAAATCATTGCCCCCATAATAATAGGCGGGCGCAATGGCAGGCCGGGCAATAGCGACCTGTTTCAGCGAAAAACCTTCTACACTTTCGGGCAAATAGGCAACTGGAACCCGCATGCCATCCACTTCAGCCAAATACAAAGGTCGCTTCAGCAGAGCTGACTGAAAAAAGACAGCCGGAGAGAGCTCAGAAGAAGGGGTCAAGACGGCATTCTGACCCGCATGAAAAGGAGCTGGCAAAACGGCTGAACAAGCGCTTAAGGACAAAATCAGAGGAAGAATCATTGCGTGTTTCATAACTAAAATACTCCAAACTGGTTCAGAATAATTTTACTTTAGCAAACTTGTTTACATATTGTCAACAACAAAACTGAAAGTAAACAAATTTCAGACAAAACAAAACCGGGACCCCATTCGAAGCCCCGGTTTGGAAAACAAATTTACTCAATTCGAGCAGAAGTCTTATCCGTATCCTTATTGTAAAGCAGAGTTACACGATTGATCTCGTCAAGATTGAGCCCGATCCAATAGACATATTCCTGACTGCCTTCTCCCTCTTCCATTTGCCAATCAGCACGCATATCCCATTTTGTGGCGGTAGCATCGGGAGAAAATTGAATTTGCACAGAATCACCATCTCCCAAAGCTTCATTCAAGATATTTTCTTCCCAGGACTCTTCACCTGTCGGACTGAGATAGAGCCCCTTAATGATATAGCCTGTATTATTGACCAATTCAAAATCCAGGGTTTTATTCTGAACGGGACGGATCTGCAAACCATTGGGAAGTGTGATGGTTGTCTGACGGGGAGCGCTGAAAGCAGAGCTGGAACCCATCAAAATAACGCACGTGGCTAAAAGCACGGTTTTCAAAAACTTGGTACGCGTAATCATAAGAATTAAAACTCCTTAAATTTAAAATGCAATTTGTTTGATTTCGCAACCTAAAAATAACACGACTTAATTTACAATGAGAATCGTCTTATTATCAAAAAATCAAAAAATAGACCACAAACAATTGATTATTACTATAATATAAGTGAATACAGCACAATATTTTACTCATATAAATTAGGAACTCAGCTTTCTTGTCGGCTGGGCAGGCGTTTGTTCAGACCTCTGTTCACTCTGCTATTTTTAAGAACGCTTAACGGCTGGGAAGCGGGAATGCTAGAATTAACTTAAAAAGAAAAGACTGGTTGACTCACTTTGTTCGATACTCAATTGCCTGTTGAAAAAGCCATCCTGGTGGGCGTTCAGCTCCCAGACACCCCTGATTGGGAAGTCAATTACTCTCTCGATGAGCTGGCTTCTTTGGCGGATACCGCAGGGATTCGCAGCTTGGGGCGCTGCAGCCAGAACCGCCACCACCCCGATCCTGCCACCTATATTGGTCGCGGAAAAGTCGAAGAAGTGCAGGCCCTGGTTGAAGCCCACCAAGCCGATGTTGTCATCTTTGATCCAGAACTCTCCCCGGCACAAATCAGCAACCTTGAAAAACGCTTGAATGTCAGGGTCATGGATCGCGGAGACGTCATTCTGATGATCTTCGCGGAACGGGCCCAAACCCGTGAAGCCAAGCTGCAGGTAGATCTGGCCCGCATGAAATATTTTCTGCCCCGTCTGAAACGCCAATGGACCCACCTGGAAAGACAGGTCGGGGGGGTCGGGGTACGTGCTGGGATGGGCGAAAAGCAGATTGAGGTCGACCGCCGCCTGATCCGGAAAAAAATTGAACGCTACGAAGCCGATCTGAAAGAAATTGAAAAACAGCGCAAACTGCGTAAAAACAAACGCAGAGAAACCTTCAGTCTGGCCCTGATTGGCTATACCAATGTGGGCAAATCCACATTGTTTAACCGCTTAACCCAAGCCGATGTACTGGTCGAAAACCGTCTTTTTGCCACACTTGATTCAACGGTGCGCAAAATAGAAATTGGCGCCCACGAATTCGTACTGACCGACACGGTTGGCTTTATTCGCAAATTGCCTCACCATCTGGTCGCCTCTTTCCGCAGCACCCTGGAAGAAGCTTGTGATGCAGATGTACTTCTGCATGTCGTGGATGTCACCTCACCTGTACTGGGCGAACAGATGGCAGCCGTGAATGAAGTACTGAAACAGCTTGAAATTGAAGACAAGCCCATTGTCTATGTGCTGAACAAAGCAGATCTGTTGCCACAAAATGAAGAACTGCATGTCTGGAAACATATTCCCCCGGAAGCGCCCTGTGTCTCTGTTTCCGCACATACGGGTGAAAATATGGACCTGCTCAAGGAACTGATCCTTGAGACCTTCTCTGAACAATTCCGGGAAGCGATCTTCGTGCTCCCGCTCAGCCAATCGGGTTTTGTTGCACAGCTCTATACGATTGCAACGATTCTCGAAGAAGAATATTTAGAGGGCAACCGGGTCAAACTGCGCTGCCGCGCACCGGCCAAAGATCTGGAGCGTTTCCGTAAAAGCTGGAAAGCCGTCGCGGATGCCGGCGAGGAGCAACTTTTATCGAGCTGATCAACAGAACGCCAGGAAACTATAGACAATGACCTCACTGTCTTTTAGCTGGGGAATTCAAGCTGTGGTTTGGGGCATCATGCTCTATCTTTTGGCTGGGCATACTCTGGCCTTAGGCGCTTGCCTGATTTCATTCCGCGCTCTGCGCCATTATGCCCGCCGCTTAAAATCTATCAATATTGAATCCTTGCTGCAGGCCGCAGGAGCCCCCCCGATCAGTATTTTGGTGCCCGTACACAATGCCCCGGAAGAAAGCCTGAAATGCATTGAGCAATTGCTCAAACTTCGCTATCCTGAACTGGATATCATGATTATCAATGATGGCTCCAATGATCATACCCTCGAAACCCTGCAAAAACAGCTCCAATTACAGCCCACACCACGCTTTCCTGTTTCAGAACTGCCTTCTCAGCCCGTTAAAACCGTATACCAAAGCCAAAAACATGCCCGACTCTGGGTCATCGACAAAGAACGGGGCGGCATGGCCGACGCCTTGAATGCCGGTTTGAATTTTTGCCAGACGCCCCTTTTCTGCAGTACCTATGTCACGATGTTATTGGAACGGAATGCCCTGCTCAGGGCGGTTCGCCCCTTTCTTGAAAATGCAGCTACAGCCGCAGTCAGTGGGATTGTAAGGGTACGCAATGGCTGTCTGATGGATCAAGGCGATGTCAAAGAAGTCCTGCTCCCCCCTCAGCACTTGGTCAGAATGCAAATTTTAGAACATCTTCGCTTTTTTTTAGTCAGTTATACCGCAGGCAGCAGTATTCGCAGTCTATTGCTGGTCTCAGGTGCTTTCGCTGTCTTCAGGCGTGCATTGGTGGTTGAGGCCGGAGGGTACGATGCCCGTTTTCAGGGAGAAACACCTGAATTGCTTTTGCGCCTTCACCGCTTCTGTCGGGAAAGCGGCAAAGCCTACCATGTCGATTTTATTCCCGACCCCATGGCCTGGCATGAATGCCCCAATGATTTGGCAGAAGTACGTGAAAACCGCATGAGATGGCAACAGGCTGTCAGCAAAGCCCTGCTCCATCACCGGGCCTTGCTCTGGAGCAAGGGCAGTGGTCGAATAGGCTGGCTGATTTACCCCATGCTCCTGTTTACAGAGTTTTGGGAACCCTTTCTCGAATTGGGTGGCTATTTTTTAGTTCTTCTGGGAACTTTGCTGGGGTGGGTGCCCCCTCTGCTGGCCCTGGCTTTTTTCCTGGTGGCATTGCTGATGGGAAGTGCTCCTTCCGCTTTGGCTGTTGCCCTGGGTGAACTGACCCCCCGCCGCTACCAGGACGAAGATTTACGCCAATTGCTGCGCACGGCCTGGCTTGAATATCTGGGCTACCACCAATTGCGTACCCTGTGGAGAATACAAGCTATTTGGGGCGTTTTCTCAAAAAACAAACAGGAAAACCGGCATCAATCGCTTGAGTTTTAAAGTCTCAAACCATCATGCGCCGGGCCAAGGCCAAAGCCAGCTTGTCTTGCAATTCACGGGTCTGGCTTCCAGCACTGGGTTCTTCCTGCAATTGATTGTAGATACGACTTAAAAATTCAAAACTCTCAATACTGTCGAGCGCACCCAAGGTATCAATAATTTCAAGGCGTTCAGCCCAGCCCAATTTCGCATAAAGCTGCATCAGGGTAGGTACGGCCTCGGCATTGCCAAAACTTCTCAAAGCCCGAATCAAAGAACGGCCATCCGGAAAACTTCCCATCAGCAAACAACTGAGGGTTTGATAAAAAAATTGATAATCTTTAAATTTTTCAAGCTCCGTAGCCATTTCATAGCGCACCTCAGGGGAGGTATTCGGATCAAAAAAGAGACGGGTCACCAAAGCGCGCACCTGCTGGGAATCATTTTTTTTCAATTGCTGAAAAAGTCGGCCAATATGCGGTGCAAAGCCAGGATCCTTGATCGATTTCTCAACAAATTCCAGTGAATTGAATTCCCCTAAAATCTGGCTGGCCAGTTCTGAACGCGGATGTGCGGTTAAATCCATTTCTTGAAGCACCTGATGATGCCCCGTCATTTTTAAGGACTGTGCGGCCTCCATGGCCACCCAGGGAGAGGGGTCATCCAGGGCCTGACGAAAAGTGGTAGGGTCTTTTTCACTGCCCAAAAGTGCCAAGGCTCGAATGGCATGCAAACGCACGGGAAAAGAATTGGAATTGTAACGCTGACGAATCAAGGGAATATGTTCACTGCCCCCCATCAGTGCAAGCAATTGAATCGCCGCGATTTGTAAATTAATATCTTTTTCCTGGCGTAAAATATCAACGGCCAGCGGAGTAGCCAAGGGATCTCGCAGCTCGGTCAAGGCTTTCAAGGCAATGGTACGAATCCAGGGGGAATGTTTGGGTTCACGCAGACTGCCACGCAGAGCTGGGGCCACACTTTTTCCCAAAGAAGAAAGCAGAGAGGCCAAAACATTGGGATTCCAAGCCTCAAAGCGTGACAGCGCCGGTAAAAGATGCTCTGCCACGACGGGCTCTCCCCAATTGGCAAGGGCACGGGCCGCCAAAAGCGCAACCAGGGGTGATTTATCCTCAAGCGCTTTGACATAAACAGGCAAGAATTGACGCTCTCCCAAAACAGAAAGCGTCAAAACCGCGCGGGCGCGCTGTTCCTGATCTCCGGTTTCTATTCTGACAGCAAGCGCCCCCAAATAGGGGGCGGCCAAGTCACGGTAATGGCTATTCTGCTCAGCAGGCGCTTTCATATTGCGACGCATCAAAAGATCCACAAAATACAGCTCTTCTTCAGGTTTGACCATGGAGCGCATCACATCAGCCACACGCCGACCACTGACAACCTCATCCAGAACGGGTTCCCAGCGAGCTTCCAACTCATCCCAAAAACTGGCTTTGCGTAAATTGCGCTGCCGCATTGTAAAGGTCAGACGAGAAGCCCAAAGCGTAACCAACACAAATAATCCGGCATAGCCACAAACGCCCAGTAAAAGCAGCGTGTATTCTGAATGGGTCATGGATATCGTTTTTCTCTCATGTTGGTTAGATCATAGCCAAAGATCCGAGTTTTCACAAGCCTGCCTCTGCATGATCGTGCTCGGGCAAGGGATTTGATTCTGAGGGGGGATCTCCCCACATCACTGCGCCTAAGACCAGGGCATTGATCAGTAAAAGCCAGATCCAGGCGCGGTTCAAGCGTCTGGAAAAACGCAAGCTCACACCCCCCACAACAAAGGCTCCACCCAGCGCGAGTATCGCTGCTGTCACAAAAAAAGCGTTGCGACTGCCAAACAGCATCAAACTGTCTGGCCAGGCTGTCACCGTACTGCTCAGGCCCAAATAGACATAAAGAGCCGTTCCCAAAGCCCCGAGCACAGGTGTAAATTTATCAGACATGCCAGCCCCTTGTCTCCATCGGATTCACAACTCAAGTTTAGCTGAATTTAAGGCCCTCCCCGCAATGCACATGCAAGTTTCTGATCAGAAAAGACAAAAAAGGGCTATAATTCATGACGAAACCCCGGCTCAAAGCATGATCATTACAGCGTAAATGAAGTGAAGAATTATCTAAAAAAGCGTTTATCAACCTCTATTTTTACCTACCTATGTATTCTGGGGCTTGTTTTTACTGGTTTAAGCGCCGAAGCCCGGGGTCAAACCTTCAGTCTTTTACATACCGCAGGAGTACGTGGTTTGGCCTCTAATTATCACTATGGCATCAATACTCCCTATTTGCTGATTCATGATTATGCCCGAGAACCACTCAACGCCGTACGTGAACTGCGCACCGCAGGCGCATCGATTTACTTTTACCATCAAGGGCTGTATATCTGGGGCGAAAAGATGGGGGTTCAAGATTTTCATCTGTTTCTGAAGCAACTCCAGCAGATGAAACCCTTGCAGAAAAAGCCCATTCAAGTCTTGGATACCCCTGACAGTATTGTTTTAGAAGCCGCAGACCAGCATGCTCTGGTGAAAAGCTTGGCCCTGCTTGCTCAAAGCCGTAAATACGACCAAACGGGTATTGAACGCAAAGAAGCAATCCTGGAAACTTACCCCGGCCCTTTTTACCTCTTGCGCTTACCAGAAGCCCCACTCCAGGCCAGTTCCTTGCCAGAAGAATGGGAAATGCTGCTCGGACTGCAGATGGATCTCAAAAAAACACCCCCCCTGCCAGCGCATCAACTGCTGCTGATTGGCAAGCCAGAAGGCGAAGGGGCCAGACGCAGCGCCCTCTTAAAAGAACTCAAAGGGGAGCATCAATTGCTAGTAGACAGCGGCAATCTGTTGGAAGGATTGAGTTCCATCCATACTGCCAGCCTTTCGCTGCAACGCAGCAACAGCCTTCATGTTATTTTACAAACGGGTTATTTTGCCTTGAATATCGGCGCTGAAGAGTTGCAGGGCGGGCTCGACAATCTCTTAAGAGAAAGCGATCAATTTCACCTGCCCTGGATCTCATCAAGCATCAGACAGGCCGGTAAAGCTGTTTTTCCAGCCTACCGTCTGGCCCGATCTGGGCAAAAAGTGTTGGCCTTGATCGGGATTGGCAATCCCGATGAACTGAGCCCCCTGCAAGAAGCAGGCTTACTCGGCAAGGGCCTTGAAATTCTCCAGCCTCAGGAAGCACTGAAAACAGCCCTTGAAGAAATCAAACTATCGCTTGGGCGTGAAGCCGATGCCGTGATTTTGCTGACCACCCTGGAAGGACGGGCACTTGAGGATCTGGTAGAAACAAGCCAAGGCATTGACGTGGTCTTGGGCGATACCGGGGCGCCTTTGCAAGCCAGCAGGGAAAGTATAGAAGCCCCACGGGATCGTGAAAGACTGCCGTTTAAAGCACGCAACAACCCCCATGCTTTAGGGCTTTTACAACTCGATCTCTTGCCCCAACGCGTCAAAATTGAAAATGAGGTTTTGCCGATCTCTTTTGATGCCGCGCCCGATCCTCAGGTTCTGGCAGAAATTATGCGGATTCGTCAAAAAGCCTATCTCAATGCTCTGGATATCCTGCTTCCTGACCTGGGACCTACCCTCTTGGAAACCCCCGCCCTGCGCCAGATTTTTTTACAAAGCACGAAAACACGCAATGCCCGCAAACGTTTGGAAGGACTCACGTCACTTTCTGATCAGGATTTTTTACGTCTTTACCCCCCCCGCATGACCGCCGAAATCTGGTCGATCCTGACCAGCAATCTCCTTTTGGAGAATTTCAACTGCGAAGTTGTTCTGCTGAAAAGCCCTGAAGATGCCGTTTATATGCCCGGAGCCTGGCCACGTCTCTTGGCCTATGAGCTGCTCAAACAAGACGATACGGTTGCGCTCTATGACCTCAGTGGCACCCAATTAGCTGCCCTGCTGAAATTGGCTGACGCATCCTGGATTAAGGGGGGGCTCAGCCATGACAACAGCAAAGTCTGGAACCGTCCCCTTCAGAAAAACGCCTATTATCGCACCCTGATCTCAAGCAGCTTGTCCAACCGCTCTGATTTCAGCCCCATTTTAAAGGGAAGCAAAAAGCGTGAGGAGCTTAAAAACCCTTTTTCAGAGACACCCAACAAACGCGAAATTTTGTATTTACGCAATATTCTCCTGGGTTTCCTTGAGAAAAAGCAAAGCAAAGGCAAGCTCTCGAAAGAAATTGAAGAACGACTCTTACCCCATTGGGAAAAAAAACAATCTCTGCTCAGTCTGAAAATCAGCGATCTGCAACTGACTTTCAGTGGCTACAATGCCTTAAACAACCAAACCTATAGCGCCGTACGTGAAACCCGTGTCACCTCCCCCAACAATCTGACCTATGGTGGACGCACCAAGCTTTCCCTGATATTTGACAATGAGCCACTTACCTTTACAAACTCAGTACAAGCCAAATTTGAAGGGCTCTCACTGCTCGATGAAAGCAGCAAACAGACCAAATTTACAGAGAGTCAGGATGATCTGGTTTTCTCAAGTGAAATGCAATTGCATCTGTTTGAATTCCCTATGTTTGGAAAAGAGATTCAATTGATTCCCTATCTTGAAGGAATATACGATACTGAATTTACGCCCACCGTCAAACCCGATACCCAAACCACCAACCCACGCCAGGCTGAACTCAGTGGCGTCGCGGGCCTGACGATTCCTGCAGGCCCTGTTTTAAAGGCCTTTAAAACAGGGCTTGCTTTACGCAGGGATTTCAATGTCCCCAACAATATTGAACTGGGCCTGAATTTCAAGTTGGATCATGATTATCCCTTGACCTCAGCCCTGCGTTGGAACAATACCCTGGATTTTAAATACTATTTACCGTCACCCAACGACAACAGTTCAAGCCTGGGTCTGATTACCCAATGGGTTTCAGCCATGAAAGTCTCCCTGACAGACAACCTCTCCCTGCGAATTTTTGCGGATGCTT
The DNA here is from genome assembly GCA_002783405.1 of bacterium (Candidatus Blackallbacteria) CG13_big_fil_rev_8_21_14_2_50_49_14. NCBI lineage: Bacteria > Candidatus Blackallbacteria > bacterium (Candidatus Blackallbacteria) CG13_big_fil_rev_8_21_14_2_50_49_14. The sequence continues at coordinate 38,492 of PFGG01000035.1, forward strand.
ATCTCTTTCAGGGCAAGCTTCCCAGCACGTCTCAATTGGGTGCAAGCGTAATCCTGGGCGTGGGACTGGCCTATGACAGGCTTTGGAAACCTGGTTATGAAAGCATTTTCTGATTCTCACACATCTGCTTCAGAAGCCGGGCTGGCCACCCTGCTAAAGGCGGAGAAGATCAAAGAAATCCTCGCTTGGACAGGGTTTTCGGATTTTATTACCTTTGAGCAAACTTTGCTGACACTTTTAAACAGCCACGGGCCCAGTGAGGTCAAAGCATTTCAGGCTGTGCATGGTCAGCGACAAAATGCATGGGTAATTGAATTTAAGTGTGGAGCTTTGGAAATGCTGCATCTTTATCCCCCTGAGATGAACCAAGCTCAGTTGATGGCCATTCTGCAAATTCAAAAAATAGTCCATGCCCAAAAATACCCCTGCCCCTTGCCGCTTTCTCCGCCCTTACAGCTCGGAAAAACCCTGATCAGCCTGGAGCAATTTCTGCATGGAGAGCGCTCTCTTTCCGCCCATCACGAACAGGATATTCGAATGATGGCTTTCAGTTTGGCACAATTGCATCAAGCGACTTGCAGCTTTCGCTTTTTACCCCACTTACCCGCAAATCAGCTCAGCTTTAATTCAAAAGAATTTTCAAAAAGCACGCTCAAGCCCTTTCCTCCTGATTGCGAATGGCTGCTCAGTCTGACCCACCCTTTACGCCGACGTCTGAAGCAAAAAGTTGGCAGAGAAGTTCTCAGTCCCAGTGAATGGTATCCAGAAGATTTCTGCTTTCAGCATGCAAAAATTTGTGGTGTTTTTGGTTGGAAAACACTTTCACGGGAATCGGAACTTTGGGTGGTTTCACAGAGCGTGACCCATTTCACACATGCAAAATACGCATCGCATAAAGCTCCCCCCAACCCTGTCGAGATCAAACGTTTTGTCGCAGCCTTTGAAGAAGCCCGTGGCGTTCCCTTTGACACAAAAGAACGACGTTACCTCGAAGCCTCTATCACCTGGTGCATGGCACGTACAGCCTTAAAAGAACAATTGGAAGATCCCAAGGCTCTGAACTGGAAAGGCAGCTACCGCGAAGCTTTAACCCAACAGAAAAGCCCCTATTTCCTCTCTCTGCTTTGAGACTCAGTCTGAATTTGCCTCAGCTTTCAACCAAAGCTGAGGCAAAGCTTCAAACAATTCATTGATGCACAAAATATCAAACTGAAGCAGGGCTGACTCAAGCGCTTTTCCTTTGCCTGTTAATTCTTCGCAGCCAAAACGTTCACCCAATTCCAGACAGGCCTGAGCCAAACCCTTCATGCGGTTGAGATTGCGATTTTTCTTGAGGTCTTGATACAAAGGCTCAAGCCTCCCCTGCACATACAAGCGCTGTTCTTCAGAAAAACGCTGCCCCGCAACCTTAAGCCGTGGCAGAGCTTCCTCTACAGCCAAAATCTCCTGTTCAGCGGCAGATTGTTCCTCAGTCACTGGAAAACACAGCGAAAAGGTACTTCCTTTCCCCAACTGGCTGCTCAGTTCTATGCGCCCCCCCATTAAACCAGCCAAACGCCTGCATATCGCCAGCCCCAACCCCGTACCCCCATATTTTCGCGTACTTTGACCATCCTGTTGGCGAAAGGGTTCAAAAATCAAGGATTGAGCATCAGGCCCGATCCCAATTCCAGTATCGGAGACAGAGATGCAAATTTCACGCGATTCTCCCTTCATTCTTGCCACAGATAATATGATACATCCTGATTCTGTAAATTTAATTGCATTTCCTATCAAATTAAGCAAAATTTGTCGCATTCTCAATTCATCTATTTTGATCAATGCCGGGACTTCAGGACTGAATTCCATGCGCCATTCCAATCCTTTTTTTTGTAAAGGCAAAGAAAACATGCGCCCCATTTCATAACAAAGTCCCTGAAGATCCGTCCACTGTAATTCCAATTGCATTTGACCGGATTCAATTTTGGAAAGATCCAGGAGATCATTTAAAAGGCCAAGAAGCGATTTTCCACCTGAACGAATGGCTTCCAGATAATGCCGGTGCTGTGGGTCCGTCAAATCCTCTTCGAGCAATTCAGCAAATCCCAAAACCGCATTGAGAGGGGTGCGAATCTCATGGGAAAGATTGGCTAAAAATTGGGTTTTCAATTGATTGGCGGCCTCTGCCGCTTCTTTCGCCAAACGCAGCTCTTTTTGCGCAGCAAGCGAAAGCTGAAGTTCTGCAGCCACCCACAGTTGATGGTGATAAATTTTCCAAAAACGCCCAAGCAGCACCAAAAACAAAGAAAAAACGAACATAAAACTGCCCCAGGGATACAGTTGAATTCCCCAAGGCAAAACCCGAATGGCGACCAACATATCATACAAAGCAGCCCCAATAAATACCAACATGCCCATGGCCACCAAATGCGCAGAAGTCTGTAAATGTTTCCAGGCATTCAAAACCAAAAATCCCAAAAACAGCAAAGAAATCAAACTCAGAATTTGAAAAGGAAAAACGGTCTGCATCAGGGGAAGCCCCAAGAGAACACTTCCTCCACTCAGCCCGACAAAGACCAGATGGACAATCGCCAAAAATTGCAGAGGACGGTTCAGGCTCTCAATCGCTGAAAGTCTTTGCAGAAAAAGATAGATCCAGATCGGCATCAGGTAAAGACTGAAAAGACTGAAAGTGGTAAGCAGCAGGGGCTGGTAAAACCACAACCCCGTCAGGTCAGACTCGCACAGAATATAGCAGCCCTGAAAGAGGCAAAACAATCCCAAACTGAGAGAGAGAGGGCGTTCCGGCAAAAACAAAGCCAGGCACAAGGCAACGGCAGCAGCCAAAAGATAAAAACCGCCCAGCATAAAAGTTCCCAGGTTTTCAAAAATCAAACGCCTGATCAACTGGCCTCGAGAACCAAATTGAACATCACCAATCATCCCGATAAAACGATGTTCAGAATGTATACGAATAAACAGGGTCTTGACCACATTGTCTGTGGGCAGGGAAATCATATGCCAGAGATAGCCATTAAAACGCGCAGGAGCATGTGCCAAATCTCCAAAATGGTAAATTTGCTGAGGCCCCAATTTCACTTCAAAATTTTGGTTGATACGTCGGACAAACAGGGTGGGATCTCGCAATTCATGCGCTGGCAAGGTGGTTCTTAACCACAAATCCTTGCCCACAAGTGCCGTTGAAAACTGCAGTTTCTTGGCAGGTTTCCAATCAGAAGCAGCTGGCACCGTCGCTGTCGTTGCATACTCCCATTGATGCGCGGGCAAAACAAAGAACTGACGTTCTTCAAAACGTTGAAAAAGAAACGTCAGGAGGCCCAAAAGAGTCACCGAAACCAACAGAACCAACAAATATATCCGAGGCAATGAAAAGCGCGGCATCGTTCCTCTCTTTAAGCCCTATTTTGAAAGTATACCAGTATCGTTCGTGATTCCATCCTGTCAGAATCCAATCCCCATAAAAGCAAGCCAAACGATGTTCTGCTGATGAATCCTTGCTCTAAAACACAAAACTATGTTCTATTGAAATTATAATTTACCTGCCCATGAAACCTGATCAAGGAGAAACTATGAAATACAATAATGTGCTTGAAACGATTGGAAAAACACCCGTGGTACGTTTAAACCGCCTGTTTGCTGAAAGTCAGGCCGAAGTCTGGCTCAAGCTTGAGCGCGCCAATCCCGGTGGAAGTATCAAAGACCGCATTGCCCTTGCCATGATTGAAGATGCCGAACGCCAGGGGCTTTTGGGGCCCGACGCCCTGATTATCGAGCCCACCTCAGGCAATACAGGCATTGGACTGGCCATGGTTGCCGCCGTCAAAGGCTATCGCCTATTGCTGGTCATGCCAGAATCCATGTCATTGGAGCGCCGACGGCTGATGGCAGCCTACGGCGCAAAACTGGAGCTGACCCCACGTGAAAAAGGAATGAAAGGCGCGATTGAGCGGGCCCGTGAAATTGCAGCCGATCATCCCAAAGCCTGGATTCCTTCACAATTTGAAAACCCTGCCAATGTCGAGATTCATCGTCAGACCACAGCCCAGGAAATTCTTGCCGATTTTCCTGAGGGCCTCGATATTCTGATTACAGGCGTTGGCACAGGGGGTCATCTCAGCGGAGTGGGCCAAATTCTCAAACAAACCTGGCCTGAACTCCAGGTTTATGCTGTAGAACCGGCTGCCTCTCCCGTGATCAGTGGCGGTTCTCCGGGCCCCCACCCCTTGCAGGGCATTGGCGCAGGCTTTATCCCTGCCAATCTGGATCGCTCGGTTTTAAATGGCGTCATTCAGGTTGAAAAAGAGGAAGCCTATGCTGCCGCCCGCAGAGCAGTGCGCGAAGAAGGGATTTTTCTGGGGGTCTCCTCTGGGGCTTCGCTTGCAGCCGTCGCCAAAAAGCTGCCAGAATTAAAGACAGACGCGCGTATTCTGACTTTCTGCTACGATACCGGCGAACGCTATCTTTCTGTCGAAGATCTGTTCTAGGCCCTTTTCGGCTTGGGGGTGAATTCCTTTACCAAGGTATTCAGCGTTTCGGTATAGGAATACCCCTGGTCAATCGGCTGTTTGAGGAAATCAAGGATATCCTCATAACGTGCAATCGCCGCGTCAATTCGGGGACTGCTGCCCTGACTGTAGGCCCCAATGCTGATCAGATCCTCTGCCTCCCGCCAGGTAGACAATAATTCACGCAAATAGGCTGCCGCTTGTTTCTGTTCGGGGGTCGCCAATTCCAAAGCCAGGCGGCTGATACTCTGTAAAACATCAATCGCTGGGTATTGATTGCGGCTGGCAATCTCACGCGAAAGCACCACATGGCCATCCAAAATCCCGCGAACGGTATCGGCAATGGGCTCGTTGGGGTCATCCCCTTCTACCAGAACAGAATAAAGCGCCGTAATCGTACCCCGGTCAGAAGTGCCTGAACGCTCCAGTAGACGGGGTAAAAGACCATAAACAGAAGGCGGATAGCCTCGGGTGGCTGGGGGTTCCCCAATCGCCAGCCCAATCTCACGACGGGCCATGGCAAAGCGGGTAATCGAGTCCATCATCAAGACCACATCCTGGCCCTGATCGCGAAAATATTCAGCAATTGCAGTCGCGGCAAAGGCCCCTTTGATACGCAAAAGGGCGGGTTGATCAGAAGTCACAACCACCACCACAGAGCGCTTGAGACCCGCTTCCCCCAAATCGTTTTCGATAAAATCACGTACCTCACGGCCTCTTTCGCCAATCAGACCGATCACATTTACATCAGCTGTGGTATAGCGGGCGACCATGCCCAAAAGCGTACTTTTGCCCACCCCAGACCCCGAAAAAATCCCCAGACGTTGGCCTTTACCACAGGTCAAGAGGCCATCAATCGCTTTGATTCCCAAAGACAAGGGTTCAGTAATCCGCTGACGGGTCATGGGATTGGGGGGATTGGCATCCAAAAGATAGCGGTGATGGGTCATGGGAGGGGGCCCTCCATCGAGCGGATTTCCCAAAGGGTCAATCACCCGCCCCAACAGTTCAGGCCCCACAGGAACCATCTGGGGAATGCCTGTGGCAATCACTTCACTGCCCGCACGTATGCCCTGCACCTCATCCAAGGGCATCAGCAAAACCGTATTGCCCCGAAAACCCACCACTTCCGCCCGAATCTGCTGATCTCCAGACTGAACCCGACACAATTCGCCCAAATGCACGGCGGGCCCTTCGGCCTCCATGACCGGCCCAATCACCTGTGAAACCCATCCCTTGTGCAAGATCGGTTCTACCTGTTCCAGCAGGTGACGATAGGGTTCAAGATTCAGCTTTTGCGTCATCAGGGAGATTTCAGACTGGACACAAGCACCTCCAGAGCTGAAGCGTCTGCAGCATGGGGAGAAGCTTTTAAATAGCGCTGCAAAGCCAAACGGGCAAAATCCAGCTTGCGTTGCTGTAACCATGCCAAACCAAAATACTTATCCAGTTCTGGTAAATTGGGCTTGAGTTTACGCGCCTGATCAAGCCAAAGCAGAGCCTGAGCAGGCTGATGCTCCTGTAAGGCCAACTGAGCACCCAAAACCAGCGCGGACAGATCTTTGCCAGTGTGTTGAAGATAAGCTTTCAGACCTGTTAAAGCCTGAGCAGCATGCCCTGTCTGACTTTGCCATTCAGCGACTTCAGGTTGCGCCAGAAGCGGCACCTTCGGACTCTGGTTAAAAGCCTGAGAAAATCTCTCTTGGGCAAGGTCTTTCTGCCCTTCCTGCCACTCCAATTTGCCAACAAGATACAAATCCTGAGCAGAAGCAGAATGGGTCTCGATCAGCGGCAATAAAAAAGCTTTGACAGCTGAACGGTTCCCTGCCTTGATCTGCCATTCTACCCATTGCAAGCGGCTTTCCTGATCCTCAGGGTGTAGGCGCAACCAGTCATCCAAAAATTGCAGGGCCTCGCTTTTCGCACCTCGGGCAATCAAAAGCTGAAGCAATAAAGCGCGGGCCGGTGCATAGTCAGGTTGGAGATAAAGGACCTGGCCCAAATCGGTTTCAGCTTCGCTCAATCGTTTTGCACTGATGCGCAGACGGGCCCGTTCAAACAGAGCAGCCGGATATTCGGGTTCTTGGTTCAAAACAGCGTCAAAAGCCATTTGCGCAGCAGGGTATTCTTTCTCTGCCAACAAGAGACGGGCCAGACGAAAACGGGCAGGCACACAGTCAGGCCAGGTCTTGAGCAAGGCCTGAAATGCCTTGAGTGCAGCCTGATTTTTTCCCCGTTCTTCAAGGCTGACCGCTTGACGATAGGCGGCAAGGGCAGCCGCAGGTGCAAAGGGTGATGCAGAAGCCTGCGGCAATTGTTCAAAGCGGGCTTTCAAAGTGGAATCGTCTTTTAAGAGCAAAGCCTTTTTCCAAGCCTCCCGAGCGGCATCCAAGTGGGCACTTTGCAATTCAAGCTCCCCCAGATTGCGCCAAAGCACGCGCGCCAGCGGACGCCGTCTGAGGGTTTCCAGATAGAGTTGCCGGGCAGCTTCAGGTTCCTGCAGAGCCTGATAAGCCAAACCAAGATGGTTGACCGCCTCCACCCAATCCGGTTGAAGCTCAAGTGCTTTTTGAAGATGGCTGCGCGCCAGCAAAGGCTCGGCATTGAGCAGCGCCAGTGTACCCACCCGGTAATGCAGGTCGGAACTATCAGGTTGTGCATTCAAAAGCTCAAGGTGCAAGGTCAAGGCACGGGCATAGTCCTGATGCTGATAAGCCTCACTGGCGGCTTCTTCCAGGGTCAGGGAGAAAACAGGCTGAGACAGGCTCAGACTCAGACAGAAAAGGGCTAAGATAGTTTTTCGCATAGGGTATTTTCCTTGCTCCTATCTTACCATGCACACCCAAAATTCCTGAGTATTCTGAAACGCAAGAATACCGTCAAAGCAATCTTCTCGCTCATGGTGGGCCACCTTAGACAAAGCGCTGCAGCAACGGCCTCAGTTTGTCTGCACTTCATAGAGTGGGCTGAGGCTGGTATTGCCCTGATAATCCTGGGCCTGAAAGAAATAGGCTTTGCTGGCGTTGATTTGAGCAAAATCCCAAACCGGCGTCTGGCCAAAGCGGAGCTGGCTGCCCTTTTTCCAGACCAACACCTGGGCCTGGGTATCATAGACCTGATAAAAAAACTGCAGGCTGTCACCCGCCGCGATATTGAGCTGAGTCCGAGACAAAATAACACGGCCGTCCTGACTGACGGAATAGGGAATGGCCCATTGACTCACCACCCGGTTATTCGCATCCATCTCCAAATAAAACACGACTTTTTCATCGTTCAGCAAAGCCTCTGAAGAATAAATGCGGTGACCCTGAGTGGTCAAAGCTTCAAAATAAGCTGGCGGAAAAAGACTTAAACCTGTCTGACAATTGCCATCGCAGAGCAACAACCATTCGCCATTCCAAACAGGTGCAAAATACTGACTGTTCTGCTCAAGCGGATGCAAAACCTCACTGCCAATCAGAAAGAGATAACGGCTGTCCGCTTTGAGGGCAAAGACCTGTTCCGCTTCACGAATGCCCAGATTGTCCTGAATTTTAAGACAATGCCCCTGACGCCCCTGATACGAACAGAGTTTTGCTGCGTTTTGCTGCAGGCTGAAATTTTCAGTTGAAATCACGGGTTTTTCCTGATCATGGCTGCCTGTGCTGACAAAGGTTCCGGCAAAATTCAGCCAGGGCTCAGAGACGGCCTGCTCCAGACCATACTGGGGTTTCATATTTTTGTTCAGCGAATAAATCGAAACGCCATTGGCATTGGGTTTGGAATCATCGTGGCGGGCATAGACCACCAGAGACTGAAGCCGGCTCAGGGCCTGTTCTGCAGCAACAGAAGCCTCAGGCTGCTTCTGTTTCAGGTTTTGCAACCAGTCTTTGAGATCAATCGAATAGGAGATATCGCTTTGAGGTTCTTTGCCAAAATGCTGGCTGTTTTCAACCGCCTGTAAAAGCGGTTCGAACTTCTGAAAGTTGATCTGAGCCGTTAAACCCGTCAAGGCAGCAATCAGGGGGCTGACCTGTTCTAAATCCAAAAGGGAAAGCGTTTTGTATTTGTTTTTAGAGCGGTTATGCTGGGGAGTATCCAGATAGGAGTCCACCAGTTTTTTACCCAAGGCAGCCATATCCAGATGCGCGTTTTGAGCAAATAGAGTGAGCACATCGGTATAGTACCAGCCATGCCCAGGCTCCAATTCTTCAGAAGCCAGCATATAACGGGCATAGGGATAAATAACACGGGCCACTTCAAGACTGGCCATCAGACAGGCATCAAAAGCCATCAGGTCAAAATGCACCCCAGAAGCAGAGAAAGCCGATTTCATCTCGGTCAGGGTAATGAAATCATCGCTGCTGGGCGCTGTACTGTCTTGGCCCACGCCCAGATAAGAGAGCCCGTGATCCCAAAAAATCAGGGCTTTGCGTTCAGCCTGGCTGAGCGAAGGTTTGAGAAATTTCAGAAAGGCAGCCAGGCTCTCGCTGCTGGACATATTGTTATTCTCAATCTGCTGCTGGTAACAGTGATCATTGCCAAAATACTGATCCTGGCTGTCTTGCACCAAGCAGGCCATATCGGCGTATTTGGTGCCTTTCCAACCCGCTTTGCGCGCTCCCCCAAAAGCAACATGAATATCCAGCGCCTCTTTTTGAACCGAAGAAAGGGTCTGGTAAGCAGCAACCATCTCCTTGAGATCGTCCGTACCTGCGCCCTTCAGGCTGGGGCCCTCCATTTCCTGTTCATCGGGAATACCATTGCGCGGTTTGGCGTCATCTTCCAGATTGCCGCCCACCATATAAACCGCGATCAATGTCTTGGGCAAAGGAGCAGAAACAGACTCCGAAAGCGCGTTGACAGACTCCGCCGCATGGCAGGAAGTCAGAAACAGCACCCCAATTAAAAACCTAAAAATGACTGGACAATACTTCATTCTTTGTATTATAACAAGGGTTAATCTTGGGATCAGGAATAATTTGAATGAAGCTGAATCAATTGCGAAGTCTCTCACTGACATGCTCGCTTACCTTGAGCATGATCGGTTGTTCACCCGGTACGCCCCCCTCAGCCAGCAGTCAAAGCCCAGCCCCCACAGCTTCAAGTCAGGCCAGCCAAGCAGAAGAAAACAACTTCAAACGAACAGCCGTCGCCATTACTGCCACCCATCAGGCCAGCGCGAACGGCGTGGACAGCCTCTCAGAATACCGTTTGCCCAAAGGGGTCAACCTGGATCAGGTCAAAATCGTCAAAGCCAATCTCGATGGCCGGGAGATCGACGCCTCAGAAATAACGCTGGGGAGCGACGCAGATAAAAACCTCAATTTCTTTATCAGCCAAACTGTTTTTGATCAAACATTTACAGGCAGCAGTGTCACAGAATCCCCCAGTATTCACAGCTCAGAAACCTTTAAGCAAAAGAAACAGGAATTGCGCACAGAATTACTTGAAAAATACCAAGATCAAGTCAAAGAAAATATTGAAGAACAAATTCCCACCCCTGAATTTTTGGCGGTACAGGTAAGGGGCGAAAGCCTCAGCCGCCAAAAGGTCGCAGAATTGAAAAAAGACAGCGCCAAACTGACCAAAGAAGGGGTTTTTCTCGATCGCAGTTTTTATGTGATTCTCGAGGTTGAGAATCAGCAGTTTAAGGTCGCTCAAACCACCAGCCAACAATGGGTCACCAAACTGGGCATTTCGGGAGAACAGGTCAAAAAACTGGCTACCGCCATCCGTGAAAAAAGCAGTGCCGATGAAGTGTTGCGCCTGCCCGCCATTGCCGAAAAAGTGGCAGCTCAGGACAAGCAGTTTTTCAGTACCGTTGCCAATCTGGATGAAGCCAATCAGGTGATTGAAATCGAAGAAATCGAAGAGGATCTCGAAACCGAACTGGGAGCTGAACTGGCTCCCAAAGGCGTGCCTTTTTACGAGTTCGAATTGCCCCTGGATTTACGCGATCTGCACCGGCTGGAGCAAGCCAAACCAGCTTTGGCCAAACCGGCCCTGGCAGATGCCCAAGACGACAGCCAAGAAGATTTACAGACCCGTTTAAAACGTGCAGCTCAACAAGCCCAACTGCTTGAGCAGGATTTTCAACGCATTGGCCGCAAACCGATTCCCGATCAGCGCCTGTTTGACCCCCGACGCCGTCCCCCGGATCGCTTTGCGCAACAGCCTCTGGGCCTGCCGCCGGATCACTTCCAGATTCTGCCCCAGCATCTGCCCCCACCCCGACCGGGAGAAGGCCCCCCAGCAGGAGCCCTCACCAGCAGCAGTTCTCCGCCGCCTGGCGCACCCCTGCCAGGAAATAGCTCCATGCCCCCCCCTGAAGGAACTGTGCTCCCCCGCCCTGACAGTACACCACCGCCCACCCCGGGTTCAAGTTTACCTCCGCCACCGGATAGCTCCCTACCGCCGCCGGGAAGCGGCCCCCTGCCTCCACCTCCAGGGAATAGCCCGCTGCCTCCACCTCCCTGAGGCTGCCTCAAAAACGCTGTAGCAGACAAGATCGCCATGCTATACTGGGGCAAATTTTTCTGAGGAGTCACGCATGTTTCGCCCCTTTTACAGCACCCTGAGCCAGGGCTCCCTGGCCCCCTGGCTGGAAAGCCTGCCGGCCCGTCTGGCACGCTGGGAACGCGAAGAGGTGAGCCAACGCGATCGCAACTGGCTGCAACTGATTCCCTCTCTGCCGCATATTCAACCCTCCGAGATTGATCTGCAAAATACCGTGCGCATTGGGCAGGCCAGCGATCTGGCCCCCGGCCAGGAGCAACAGCTCTATCAACTCTTGCAAAGACTCAAACCCTGGCGCAAAGGCCCGTTTGAACTCTTTGACCTGAAAATTGAAACCGAATGGCGCTCCGATTGGAAATGGGAGCGCCTGCTGCCCCATATTGCTCCCCTGAAGGGCAAAAATGTACTGGATATTGGCTGTGGCAATGGCTACCATCTCTGGCGTATACGGGGAGCAGGCGCAGAAACCGTGATCGGGATAGACCCGTCTCCTCTTTTTCTGGCCCAATTCCAGGTTTTTCAACATTTTCACCCCGATCCTCAGGTTCATCTGCTGCCCCTCGGTGTGGATGATTTGCCCGCAAAGCCCCTCTTTGACACGGTTTTTTCGATGGGGGTGCTCTACCATCGCCGTTCCCCGATTGATTTTCTCAATCAGCTCAAGGCCCAATTGCGCCCCGGCGGGCAACTGGTACTTGAAACCCTGGTGATTGAGGGCGATGCTCAAACCGTGCTCGTGCCTGAGGAACGCTATGCAAAAATGCGCAATGTCTGGTTTATTCCCTCAACCGAAATGCTCTTGCTCTGGCTGCGCCGGACAGGCTTCAAAAATCCCCGCCTGGTCAATCTCAACCGCACAAGCCTGCAAGAGCAGCAGCGCACAGACTGGATGGATTGGGAGTCTCTTGAGGATTTTCTCAACCCCACAGATTCCAACCGAACTGTCGAAGGCTATCCTGCTCCTTTACGCGCCACCCTTGTGGCAGAAGTCTGAAGCTTGGAATTCATCTGCTAAAAAGTGTAAGATTTTAGCATCTGCTGCGTCTTAAGAATACACAGAACAAGTTTCTGAAATTCTAAACCCAAGGAGATTGACCCATGTCAGAGGATTGCTGTAAGGATTGCCAATGTGGAGCCCCTGCTCTTGATGGCGGGTGCTGCTGTGGCAGCGAATGCAAATGTGGATCCACTTGCACCTGCCCACCGGAATGCAATTGCCCAGGTGCTTAGACCATGAAAACGGGAGAGTCTGAACTGAAAGAGGCTTTGGTAGCCCTCAGCCCGGAGATGTTGAGCTGGGTACTTCAGCGCACAGGCTCTCCCGATTTGGCTGAAGAAGTCGTTCAGGAAGCCCTGATCAAAGGCCTTGAGAAATTATCCCGACTTGAAAATCCCCGGCATTTAAAAGCTTGGTTTCGCACCATTGTACGCAATACCCTGATCGATGAACTGCGCTACCAACAACGCCAAGAGCCGCTGGAAAACCTGGCAGCTCCCGAAACACCTGAATTACCTGATGAGGAAGAAGGCTGCGCCTGTATCCTGGAGATCATGAAACAGGTGCGCCCAGGTTATGCCCAGTTGCTTCAGGCCGTAGATATTGACGAAAAACCGGTTCAGACCGTCGCTCGCGAACAGGGGTTGAGCCCCAACAATGCATCGGTACGTTTACACCGGGCCCGCCAGGCCTTGCGCCGTCAATTGGCCCAAACCTGTGGAACCGATTCCCTGCAAGCCTGCCTCAATTGCAGTTGCCCGGCCTAAAATTCTGGCCCCCCACAGTCTAGCGGAAGACTTTCTCTAAGCAAAAAGCCCTGCTTCTGGCAGGGCTTTTGAATAGAAACAAATGTTTAGAACTGGGGCAAGGTCTGCTGTTTTTCAGAGGTTTGCTGGAAAAAAGGCAAAATTTCCATATAGGCATCTTCAAATTCACTGAAGGTGATCACGCCATCACTGTTCAGATCGCCGCCTTTGAGTTTGGGCCAGGGGCTGAAAAAGAGCTTGAGTTTGGCATTTTCATTCTGGGTAATCAGGCGGTTGCCATCCAGATCATGCTTGCTGAAGAGTTCATCCAGTTTGGGACGAATCACACCCATCCAGAACTGAATCGTGTCTTCGCGCAGAAACTCTTCGAGGTAGATCTTGCCATCTCCATTGCTATCGTAATCTTTGAAACCCGTGATCACACCGGGCAAAGCCATCTGTTCATCACTGACTTCGTCGGGCGTTAAAAACCCGCTTATATTCGTATCCCATTTCTGAAAACGCACTTTGCGCAGCTCAACCACTCCCTTGCGCAGGCCCTCATCGGAGCGAACCGTGGATTGACGGCTGAGTTGGCTGACAGGAGCAGTCATTCGGGGCTGAGTAACCAGGGGCAGGGTCTGGGAAGCGCAGCTTGTAAAGAGGGCTGAAGTGGCGACAGCTGCCAGAAGGAAACGTTTCATGGGGGTAGCTCCTAAACTTAATCTGATGTTAATATAATTTTAACTTTTACAAGCCAAAAGATCAAGCCTCAGACTTAAAATAGGGCACAAAGAATTATATCCTCTGTATTTCAACCCCAATCAACCTATTCCCTGCTCTGGTACGAAATCAAGCGGTAGAGCACTGGCCGATCTTTAACAGGGCTGGACTTTTCCGGTGCCTGTCTCCCCTAGGATTCCGCTTAATTAGAAAAATAGGCGAGACAGCCTTCCAGACTTGCCAGTTTGGGGGTGTCACGGGGAGGCACTTCACGCCCCAAAGCCTTGCCCAGGGCCGTGACAAAATTGAGAAAATCCATCGAGTCGAAATCAAACTGATCGCGAAAATTCTCATCGGCCTCGATTTCATCCAGGTCCACATTGGGAGCCACGCTCACCAGGGTTTTCAAAATAAGCTCTTTCAATTCTGCTTGCGTCATAAGAGTTTCTCCGGTTTATGCAATAGTTTTTCGATCCGCGCCAAAAACATCGCCCCCCGGTGGCCATCGCTGACACGGTGATCACCCGCCAGACTGACCTGAATCACCCTTCGCGGCAGAATCTGCCCCTCGATGACCCAAGGGCGCTCCAAAACAGTTCCAAAGCCCACCATTGCCACCTGGGGTGGGTAAATCACAGGGAAAACGCTCTCCACTCCCTGCTCTCCCAGATTGGTCACGGTAATTGTCCCGCCGCGCATTTCAGAAGCCCGCAATTGCCCCCCACGGGAGCGATTGACCAAATCACGGAATTCAGCCATCAGGGTTTTGAGGTTTTTTTGATCGGTTTGCTTGAGTGCGGGGGCCACCAGGCCTCCGGTGCGCAATGAAATCGCCAGACCGATATCGATCTGCTCAAGAGGCACAAACGCCCCCTCCTGCCAAAACCCATTCATTTCTGGGAATTTTTTCAGGGCCAAAGCAACGGCTTTGACCAAAAGCACGGCATAGACCAGGCGTTCTTCCATCGGCAGGGTCTCGTTCAGCGCTTCCAGCCAGCTCAGAGCAGGTTCAAAATCAAAGCTGTGCGCCAAATAATAATGCGGAATTTCACGTTTGGAGCGACTCATGGCCGCCGCAATCGCGGCCCGCATGGGGTTCTGAACAGGTTTTTCAAGCGCATGTTGAGAAACCACTCGCTCAACATCTTCTGCCGTAGTCAAGCCATGGGGGCCCGACCCTTGTACCTTTTGCAAATCAACGCCCAACTCCAGGGCCTTTTGCCGGGCCGAAGGGCTGGCATGGGGAGCAAGCGGCGAGACCCCAGGCGGAGTTTGCGCGGCTTTTTCAATATCCCGCAGACAGAGTGCCCCTTGTGGGCCCGTGCCTGTGAGCTGGGCCAGAACAGCCTCACTCAAGCCCAATTCGCGTGCCCGTTGCCGGGCCAGGGGGCTGATCCGCAGCCGCTCAGCACTTGCTGAATGCTGGGCCAAAGCAGCGGCAGGAACTTCCAGTTCAGCAGCTCGGATTGAGACTGTGTCAGACACAGCAGAAGCAGGCGCTTCAGGGAGTGTCGGAGCAGACTCTGCTACCGCTTCAGAGCGCAGAACAGGTGCATCAGAGGCACTCAAGCGAGCCAGTACGGTTCCGACAGGTACTTCGGTCCCCGGCACAATCTCCAAGCTCTGAATCTGCCCGTCTTCAAAAATTTCAATCTCAATTGCTCCCTTCTGGGTTTCGACCACAGCCACAATTTGACCGCGTTCCACCCGATCTCCGGGCTTGACCAGCCATTCCATCAAGACCCCGGCCTCCATATCGGCGCCCAAAGAGGGCATCAAAAAATCAGACATTTTGGCCCAAGACCTCCCGGGCGGCGGTCAAAATCCGCCCAACCTGCGGCAAGGCAGCATCTTCAAGATGCTTGGGATAGGGGATGGGAACCTCAACCGAGCAGACCCGAGCAGGGGGAGCATCCAAATCATAAAAGGCCTTTTCACTGATGCGGGCGATCACTTCAGCGGCAATCCCGACACTGTACCAGCCCTCATCGACCACCAGCGCACGGTGGGTTTTGCGCACAGAGGCCAGAATCGTAGTTTGATCCAAAGGGCGCAGACTGCGCAGATCCACCACCTCCGCAGAGATGCCCTCCTGGGCCAGTTGTTCGGCAGCTTCGAGACACTTAAACAGACTGCCTCCGTAAGTAAAAATCGAGAGGTCATGACCTTCACGCCGCACCTTGGCACGGTCAATATCCACAGGCCCAGCGTCTTCAGCAATTTCACCTGTATTGTTATAAAAGCCGGCATATTCAAAAATAATCACAGGGTCAGGGTCTTGCAGGGCTGTCCAAAGCATGCCGCGCGCATCTTCCAGCGTGGCTGGAAAAATCGCCTTTAAACCGGGGATATGGGCGTAGAGATTTTCAAGGCTGTGCGAATGTTGGGCCGCCAATTGTCGGCCCGCCCCTGTGGCCATGCGAATCACAATTGGCACCGAAAACTGCCCCCCCGACATATGTCGGATCGTGGCCGCATTGTTGAGGATCTGATCGAGGGCCAGCAAACTGAAATTAACCGTCATGACCTCGACAATCGGGCGCATGCCGCCCAGGGCAGCGCCAATTCCGGCCCCCACAAAGCCCGATTCACTCAAAGGGGTATCGCGGATCCGTTCCGGGCCAAACTCCTCTAAAAGCCCTTTGCTGACAGCATAACAACCGCCATAATGGGCCACATCTTCCCCCATCAGAAAGACACGGGAATCTTGTTGAAGCGCTTCACGAATTGCGGTTTTGATCGCTTCACGGTAGGTGGTTTGAATCATCGCACTCATAGGGGGCCTCCGACTGGGGTATAAACATCACGGGCCAGGTCTTCGAGGGGTTCCCAAGACCCTGCTTCAGCAAAATCAACGGCGGCCTGAAGCTCGGTTTCTATCTGCTGCTCAATGGCTGCCAAAGTCTCATCACTGAGCCAGCCCTGCTCACGCAGCCACTGGCTGAAGCTTTCAATTGGGTCCTGTTTTTTCCAATTTTCAACCTCTGCCTTCTCACGGTAAAGCCCGGCATCAAACATCGAATGGGGGCGAAAACGGTAGGTACGCAACTCCAGAAAATAGGGGGCCCCCGTTTCACGAATCGCCGCCACGGCACGGTGTGCCGCTTCTGACACGGCTTTGACATCCATGCCATCAACCACTTCAGCGGGAATCCGGTAACTTTCGGCCTTGCGGTGAATATCTGTTTCAGATTCGGTATATTTCAGGGCCGTGCCCATGGCATAGAGATTGTTTTCACAGCAGAAGAGCACAGGCAGCTTCCAAAGGGCTGCCAGATTCAGGGATTCATGAAACTCCCCTTCAGCGACCGCCCCTTCACCAAAGAAACAGGCTGTTACATTTTTCCGCCCTTGCATCTGATCAGCCAGACCCAGGCCCACGGCCAGCGGCAAGCCCCCACCAACAATCGCGTTGCCGCCATAAAAACGGGTCGCAGCATCGTAAACATGCATCGAACCTCCCCGCCCCCGACTGCAGCCTTCTTGTTTGCCATACATTTCGGCCATCAATGGTGGCATCTCAATGCCCCTTGCCAGAGCCTGCCCGTGTTCACGGTAGGTAGCAACCACAGCATCTTCAGCGGCCAAAGCGCTCATCACACCCACAGCCACAGCTTCTTCCCCAATATAGAGGTGCAGAAAACCGCGAATTTTCGTGGCACTGTAGAGTTCCGCACATTTTTCTTCAAAACGGCGGATTCGTTTCATCTGGCGCAGAAATTCAAGCGCCTGTGTGCGTTCAGGATGTGTCATTTTTCATCACTCTCCAGGGTTGAGATATCGCCCTCAGGCAAGCCCAATTCACGGGCCTTGAGCAACCGTCGCATGATCTTGCCACTGCGGGTTTTGGGCAGATTGAGACGGAATTCGATTTCGCGGGGGGCCACAGCTGCCCCCAGGCGTTTGCGGGCAAAGCCCATCAATTCCATTTGCAGCGCTTCAGAAGCTTCAAAACCAGGTTTGAGTGCGACAAAGGCTTTGACAATCTCCATCGCGACAGGATCGGGTTTGCCAATCACACCCACTTCGGCCACCGCTGGGTGCTCCATCAAAGCAGATTCCACCTCAAAAGGCCCGATTAAATGCCCTGCCGATTTGATCACATCGTCGGCCCGGCCCACAAACCAGAAATAGCCATCGGCGTCGCGCTTGGCCAAATCTCCACTGAGATACCAGCCATCGCTGAAACACTTCTGGTATCGGGCTTCTTCGTTCAGATAGCCCCGAAACATCGAGGGCCAACCGGGACGCAGTGCCAATTCCCCTTCGGTATCAGGGGTTTGAATTTCTTCAACCTGCCCATTTTCGAGATGGCGCACAATGCCAGCCTCAATGCCTGGTAAAGGACGCCCCATAGAGCCGGGCTTGACATCAGCGCTGACATAATTGGCAACCATGATCGCACCGGTTTCAGTCTGCCACCAATTGTCATGAAACGGCATGCCAAAAGCCTCTTGCCCCCAAACCACACCTTCGGGATTGAGCGGCTCACCGACACTGCCCATAAAACGCAGCGCCGGGAACTGGTATTGGCGGGTCAGCTCTGCCCCCAGCTTCATCAACATACGCACAGCGGTAGGTGCGGTATACCAGACACTGACTTTTTGTTCCTGCAGAATAGAATACCAGCGCTCCGCATTGAATTCGGCTTCATCGACAATCAAGGTCACACCATTGCTGAGCGGTGAAAGCATGCCATAGGAAATACCCGTCACCCAGCCTGGATCTGCCGTACACCAGAAAATATCCTCAGGGTGCAAATCAAGGGCCAGTTTGCCAGTCGCATAATGGGCAAGAATGGCCTCATGCACATGAATCGCCCCCTTGGGTTTGCCCGTGGTGCCGCTGGTAAAATGCAGCAGCGCCATATCTTCGGGCTCGGTGGGACACAGTGTAAATTCAGGGCTGGCTTCAGCCATCAGTTCAGTAAAATTCAGCGTACCTTCAGGGGTTTTATCTCCCACCACAATCACGTGTTCAAGGGTGGTCAGTTCCGCCCGGATCGGAGCCACTTTGCGTTTATAGAGCATCGGGGTGGTCACCAAAACCTTGGCACTGCCAATCTGCATACGGGCTTTAATTGGCTCAGGGCCAAAGGCTGAAAAAAGCGGGCAAAAAACACTGCCATTTTTGAGAGTACCCAGAACAGCCTGATAGAGTTCAGGAATTCGGCCGGTCAGCCCAAAAACCCGTTCTCCTTTGCTGACCCCCAGTTTTTCTAAAACATGGGCAAAGCGGTTGCTCAGTGCTTTGAGATCCGCATAGCTGAAGTCCTGAATAGGCCCGGCCTCTGAAAGCCAACGCAGCGCTGTTTTATTGGCATGCGGGCCCTTGGCATGGCGATCGACCGCATTGTGGGCAATATTCCAACCCCCACTGGGAGTGGCTTCAAGTTCGGCACGCAGGGCCTCCCAAGAAAACTGTGAACGCAGCGCTTGATAGTCTTCAAGATTCGGTTTACAAGGTAAGCTTTCTGAGTTTTTATGAATCATTTGCCAAGACATAGTCAGACTCCCTTAGACAGAGCTTTACGTCTATAGTTTATATTTCAACGCGCTAAACCCAAAATTATCTGAAATAAGGAATTAATTGATATAAATCAATGACAGACAATCCCCTCGCCATATTCGCAGGGAGGAACTCCGCCAAAATCCGCTAAGAGACAGGCAAAACCACAAGAGCATCTAAAACAGCGCCCCAAGATCCGCCACTGCTGTTGCGGCTTTGAATCCTCAGCGGGGTAACCTCAGCAGTGGTCCAATCTGCCGGGATCTTGACACTGCGCGTAACCCAACCCATTTTGACCCGATCTTTGCCCGTGCTGTCGACACTCAATTTGCCCAAGGAGCGATTATTCCAATAAATCTCAAGCAGCTTCAACTTGGGCAGTCCATCAGGATTGGCACTCAAACAAAAGCTCAGCTGATAGGCCTGCCCTGCTTGAGTCGCCAGGGATTGCGAGAGACTGCCATAGGACTTCCCATCCAAATCAAGCGATTGCGCACCGGAGCCTGCACTCCAGAGCGTCCCCACCAGTTCGACCGTTCCAGAATCTACCTTCCAACTGTCAAAATTATCCACCACAATCTGATACCCCACCTTGGTGACGACAGGGGTTTCAAAATCTCCATTGCGCACTTTGTTGCCACTGGCGGGAGGCGTCAAACAACCGGGTGTTTCACTGAAAACAATCGGCTCAGCGCTGGGTGAGGGTGTTGGCTGCGGGGTTGCCTGGGGCGTCGCCTGGGGCATTGCTGTTAGCACCGGGCTGGCAGAGGGAGAAGCCGAGGAGCCGGCACTTGCAGAAACCAGCGGCGAGGAGCTGACCGGCAGCGCAGAGGGCGCCAGCGAGGTCTGAGCGGGTGTCGGAGAAGTCTGGGGGGGGGACAGAGAGGGGCTGCTCTGGCAAGCAGCCAAGAGCATCAAGGCGAAAACAGGGCTCTGGCGCATGGCATCTTCTCCTGAGAACAGATCTTGAAAGCATTATAGCAATCCTGCCCCTGAATCCTGTATCATGAAGTATCTCACACAATATTTCGGTAATTCTGCATGACAGTTCAAACCCCCTCCTTCGAACCCCTTCAAAGCACCCTGCGCGATATTCACAACACCCCCCCTGATCAAGCCCGTATTCAAGCTTTTGCCCGCGAATTGGATCAGCTCAAGGCTGAAATCAGCGCCCAAATCGGAGAGGACGATCTGCGCTATGTCGAGGGGGTGCATCTGGTTTCACGCTATTGCGAAATTGCCGGCCGCCTGCTGATCCATTTCAGCCGGGATCCTGTCAGTTGGAGTTTGGGTGTGCTGTCGCTCTGGGTACATTTGCAGCTCGACAATCTCGAAATTCACCATCCTGCTCAGCATGGCGCCTGGGATCGCCTACCCGAAGCCAGCGATTTTCACTCTGACAACTATGTTCACAATTCGCCTGTTGATGAAGAATCCTGGCGTTATCGCCACAATATTCTTCACCATTCCTATACCGGCCAGGTCGATCGTGATCCTGACGTCACCTTTGGCTTTTTCAGATTGGGTGAAGAAATCGACAAGCGCTGGTACCACACGGTTCAACCCGCCATGCTGGTGCTCAACAGCCTGGTGACCGATCAGAGCATCGCGATCCTGAGCACAGGCCTTGGCGATTTTATCGCACCTTTCGCGATTCCGGGCTACCATGCCGAAGACAATGCCCGCATGTACAAACAGATGGATTTTAAACAATTCCAGGATTCGCTCTTCCGCTATCTGCGCAAAGCCATTCCCCATACCGCTTATAATTACGGACTTTTTGGCCTGTTGGCTGGCCCCCAGGGTTTTGCCAAGGTCACGCTGGGCACGCTAACCGCCATGCTGCTACGCAATTTGTTTACCGGCCTGAGCTTTTATACCGGCCACATGGTAGAAGGGGTCAAACACTACCAGACCCCCCCTCACAACAAGGCGGAATGGTATGTGCAACAGATCGAAGGTTCTGGCAATGTACGGGCTTCTGAGCCCATTTCGATGCTGATGGGGCACCTCAATTACCAAATTGAGCATCATCTCTTTCCCAAACTGCCCCCCAACCGTCTGGCACAAATTGCGCCCAAGGTCGAGGCCCTGTGTGAAAAATACGGAATCAACTATGTCTCAGGCAGCTTCCCGGAACAGGTTTTCAGCGTCTTTCGGCGTTTGGCAAAGTTCTCCCGCTAAGTTCAGTCAGGCGCTATACTGAGCGCAAAACCTGACGAGGAAAATACCATGCACAAACCTGCCGCCACAGAAGCCGAACTGATTGATCCGATTCGTGAGCGCTGGAGCCCACGCGCCTTTGATCCCAGCCAGGAAATACCTGCCCCCTTGCTGGCAGAAGTGTTTGAAGCCGCCCGCTGGGCCCCCTCCTGCTTCAATGAACAGCCCTGGCGCTATCTGATTTTTGGCAAAAACGACGCCCTGCGCGCCGAGGTCGAAGCCTGCCTGAATCCCACCAATGGTTGGGCTGCTCAAGCCAGCCATCTGATCGTCATTTGTGCCCTGAAAACCTTCAGCCACAACCAAAAACCCAATCGCCACGCAGCCTATGACAGTGGAGCAGCCAGCATGGCCTTGATTCTGCAGGCCCAAAGCCGTGGCTTGGCCAGCCACCAAATGGCCGGTTTCAAACGCGAAGAACTGGAAAAAGCCCTGCAAATTCCAGCTGAAAGTGTGGAGTGTCTGGCAATCATGGCCCTGGGCTATGCCTGTGAGGCAGAAGAGAAATCAGGTTTAAGCCCCGAACAGCTTGAAAAAGAAAAGGCCCCCCGCCAACGTAAAGCACTTGAGCAAATTGCCTTACAGGGCAAGACTTGGGCGTTTGGATCGTAAACGGAAGCCAAGCCGTCTCAATAGCAATGCGTCCCCCTTTCTCTTCGCTGAATCGTTGACGCTCTCACTTGATTGCGCTTATGCTGATAGCCAACACTTTTTTAGGTGTTCGGGACTTGCACCCAAGCAAAGGTCATGCACATGAGTACAAACCACAACGAAGTCTTCCATCTCGCCATTAACGCACATCGCCAGGGTGCTCTCAATAGGGCTTACCAGCTTTATCACATGCTGCTTGAGCAAAATATTCAAAATGCAGATCTTTTTCATTTGTTTGGCTCCCTGCTCTTGCAACTCAATCAACTCCCCCAGGCCATTGCCCGGATTGAGCAGGCCATTGTTCTGAATCCGGGCAGGCCTGATTTTTTCAACAGTTTGGGCCTGGCCTACCAAACCCATGGCGATTTAGAGCCTGCCCAAAAAGCTTTTGAGCAAGCCATTCGGCTTGAACCCGATTATTTTGCAGGACTGGTCAATCTGGGGAATTTTTATTTTTTGACCAAACAAAACGAAAAGGCCCTGAGCATTTACCAACAAGCGCTCAGTCTTTCGCCCGATCATGTCCAGTTAAACTATCAGATCGCCTTGCTCTTACGCCAGATGGAGCATTACCATGCAGCCGATCAGGTTCTAAGAAAATTGGTACTTTTAGCCCCTGGGTTTACAGAGGCCTGGTTTAAACTGGCCCTGAATACCCTGGCCCGTGCAAAACCCGAAGAAGCGCTTGCATTTTTTGAAAAAACACTGGCTCAAAATGCCGACTCGCCTGAATATATCCGAGAATACATGATCTGTTTACAGGCCATCGCAGATTTAGACGTCCAGGAAAAAACCAAAGCCATGGCCTATTGGCAGACCTTGGTTGAAAAAAGAGCCAAAGGTTCCCCTCCCGATTTCAGCACCCATGATCGTCAGGCAAAACGAAAATTAAAGATTGGCTATATTTCTTCGAATTTTTGTGCGCATTCCTCCTCAAGCATGATGAAACCGCTTTTTCAGCACTTTTCAGCCGATCAATTTGAGATTACCGCCTATTCCTCTGTGAAAACCCCCGATGAGCTGACCCGCTTTTATCAAGGCCGTGCAGATCACTGGCGTGAGATTCAGGGGCTGAGCGACTCAGCCATTGCCCATCTGATTCAAGCCGACACCCTCGATATTCTCGTGGACCTGAACGGCCCCACCGCCAATAACCATTTCATGAGTTTTATTGACAAACCCGCACCCATTCAGGTCACCGGGCTGGCGTTTGGAAGCACTTCGGGCATTCCAGCCATGGATTATTGCTTTACGGATCAGTATCTGGCCCCACAAGACAGCCAAAAAATATACACCGAAAAAATTCATTACCTGCCGATCGCCTTTAATTGGAGCCCCCCTGACTTTGAAGCGGAACCAGCCCCAGCGCCCTTTGAAAAAAACCACTGGCTCACCTTTGGCAGCGGCAATAAACTCTTTAAACACAATCAAAAGGTCATTCAGGTCTGGGCTGAAATCCTCAAACAGGTTCCCCACAGCCGTTTAGCGCTCAAAACAGGGGGTCTGGACGAAATTGCCACACAGCAAGAAATACGGGCA
Source organism: bacterium (Candidatus Blackallbacteria) CG13_big_fil_rev_8_21_14_2_50_49_14 (assembly GCA_002783405.1). Classification (NCBI taxonomy): domain Bacteria; phylum Candidatus Blackallbacteria; species bacterium (Candidatus Blackallbacteria) CG13_big_fil_rev_8_21_14_2_50_49_14. The sequence goes on from PFGG01000035.1 coordinate 61,882, forward strand.
CAATTCCAGGCTTTGGGGATTGAAACAGAGCGTATTCAGCTCCAGGGCAATACCGATCACGATCAACATCTCGCCTTCTATAAAAGCCTGGATATTGCCCTCGACCCTTTCCCCTATGACGGAGGTGTCACCACCTGTGAAACGCTTTGGATGGGCGTACCCGTGATTGTTTTTGCTGCCCCCAATGGACAAAGAGGTGGTGTCACCATTCTCAGGCAAATGGGCTTATCACAATGTCTTGCCCATTCTTATGCCGAATACATTGATTTGGCAGTGCACTATGCCAGCCACCCTCAGGAATTGCTTACGCTGAGAAAAGGCCTCAGAACACAGTTGCTCAATTCACCCGTCTGCGATCAGAAAAAATTTCTCGCTTCGATTGAAACAGCCTACCAGAGCTTCTGGAAAACCTGGCTCGAAACCAAGCATCAAAATTCTGCTTCAGCTTTTCACTAAAACCTGTGCTGAGCGATATCCTCTTGCGCTCAGTCCTGGTATCATTCACATAGACTCAACCCGAGGGGGAAAAACCCATGCCCACCACTCAATTCAATCCAGCCCATCCCAACAGTCAAGACCTGGCTAACGAACTGCGCGAATCCTTTGTCCGCAATATTCACCACACCCTGGCAAAAGACGCTTACTCCGCTGTGCGCTGGGATCTCTTTCACGCTACAGCTCTCAGCGCGCGCGAACGCATGGTCGATCAATGGCTGCAAACCTTGCAAAGTTATTACCACCAGGATGTCAAACGCGTCTATTATCTCTCGCTCGAATTCCTGATCGGGCGCTCACTCAGCAATACCCTGCTCAATCTGGGCCTGCAGACCCAAATGGGCCAAGCCCTTCAGGAAATCCAGTTGAATCTCAGTGAAGTTGAGGAATCAGAATGGGACGCTGGCCTGGGAAATGGCGGCTTGGGGCGTCTGGCAGCCTGTTACCTTGATTCAATGGCCAATACCGGCATTCCCGGCTATGGCTACGGCATTCGCTATGAATACGGCATTTTCTTTCAACATATTCGCAATGGCTATCAGGTCGAAACCCCTGACAACTGGCTGCGCTATGGCAATCCCTGGGAGTTTCCCCGCCCGGAATTTCTCTACCCCGTGCATTTTTACGGCCGGGTACGTGAATACCACGATGACTCTGGTCGTCTGCGCCATGAATGGGTCGATACAGAATCCGTCATGGCCATGGCCTATGACACGCCCGTTCCTGGCTTTGAAAATGGTGTTGTCAACACCATGCGCCTATGGTCTGCCAAGTCAACGCGTGAATTTGATCTTGAGTATTTCAACAGTGGCGATTATATCAACGCCGTGGCCCATAAAAACGAAAGTGAAAACATTTCCAAAGTTCTCTACCCCAACGACAATACCCTGCATGGCCGTGAATTGCGTCTGAAGCAAGAGTATTTCTTTGTTTGCGCTACTCTGCAAGATATTTTCCGGCGCTATCTCAAAGCCCATGAAGGTTTTGAGGCCTTTCCCGACAAAGTTGCCATTCAAATGAATGATACCCATCCCGCCCTCACCGTCGCTGAACTGATGCGTCTGTTCGTAGATAAATACCACCTGCCCTGGGAAAAAGCCTGGGATCTTACCACCCGCACCCTGGCCTATACCAACCACACAGTCATGCCTGAAGCCCTTGAAAAATGGTCTGTTCCCATGCTCGAACGCCTCTTGCCCCGCCATTTGGAAATCATTTACGAAATCAACCGGCGCTTTTTAGAAACGGTTTATCTCAAAGCCCCTGACGAACCCGCGCTGCTGAACCAGGTTTCAATTATTGAAGAAGGATTGGAAAAAAAGGTACGCATGGCCCATTTGGCCTTTGTGGGAAGCCACCGTGTCAATGGCGTTTCAGCCCTGCATTCCGAAATTCTGAAAAACCAAATTTTCAAAGATTTTCACAGCCTGGATCGCAAAAAACTGACCAATGTCACCAATGGCATCACCCAACGCCGCTGGCTGCTGCAATGCAATCCAGAATTGGCAAATCTGATCAATCGCAAACAGGGCAAGGGCTGGCTGCGCGATCTCAGCCAGCTCAAGCGACTCTTGAAATACGAAACCGATCAGGATTTTCTGCAGGAATTGCGTGAAATCAAGCTGCACAACAAACAAAGACTCTCTGGCTATATTCAGCAACGGCATACACTCGACATTGATCCCACCTCACTCTTTGATTGCCAAACCAAGCGTTTACACGAGTACAAACGCCAATTGTTGCTGATTCTGCATATGATTACGCTCTACGCACGCTGCAAACAAGACCCAGCCAAAATCACCGTTCCGCGCACGTTTATCATGAGCGGGAAAGCCGCGCCGGGCTATTATATGGCCAAGCTGATTATCAAACTCTTCAATGCTGTGGCAGAGCGGATAAACCGCGATCCAGAGATGAAAGGGCGACTCAAAGCTGTTTTTTTGGCCAATTACAGCGTCTCTCTGGCCGAAAAAATTATTCCTGCCGCAGATCTCAGTGAACAAATCTCGACAGCAGGTATGGAAGCCTCGGGCACAGGCAATATGAAATACGCCTTGAACGGGGCGCTCACGATCGGTACACTGGATGGCGCCAATGTCGAAATGCGTGAAGAAATAGGTGAAGAGAATATCTTTATCTTTGGCCTGCAAACCCATGAAGTCAATGCCTTACGCCCCCATTACCGTCCCTGGGAGGCCGTCGAAAGTGATCCTGAACTGCACCACTGCTTGCAGTTGATTCAGCAGGATACCTTCTCCCCCAATGAACGCGGCCTGTTTAAACCGATCTTGGAATCTCTGCTACACACAGACCCCTACTTCGTTCTGGCTGATTACCGGGCCTATGTCGACTGCCAAGGCGAAGTCGAAGCCCTCTATCAAGATCAGGAAGCCTGGTCTGTCAAAATGCTTCACAATATCGCTCGCATGGGAAAATTTTCAAGCGATCGCTCAGTGCTGGAATACGCCCGTGAAATCTGGGGGGTCGCCCCCCTGCAACCCCAAGAGTCATGAAAAATGCTGAACTCTTAAAGATCCTCGAGGAGATTTACCAGCAGACCCATTCCCACTCAGAGGGGAAGGTTGCGAGCTATATTCCCCAGCTGGCCAAAGCCAATCCAGACCACTATGCCGTAGCCGTCTGTCTGGCTGATGGTACCCAGGCCCATTGGGGACAAGCAGAAGAAAACTTCTGTCTGCAATCGGTCTGTAAACCTGCAAATTATTGTCTGACCCTTGAAGAACACGGGGAAGAAATTGTCCATCGCCATGTCGGTTTTGAACCCAGTGGTCAGGTGTTTAACGCCCTGCAACTCAATAGCCAGGGGCTGCCCCACAATCCCCTGATCAATGCCGGGGGCATTATGTGCTGCAGTCTGATTCGTCCCCAACTCAGTCTGTCCGATCGCTTTGAAGCCGTTTCGAACTTTTGGCGGGAACTCAGTGGCGGTGCAAATCCTGGCTTTGACAATGCTGTTTACCAATCTGAACGGCAAAGCGCGGATCGCAACCGGGCACTTGCCTATTTTATGCGCGAGAACAAAGCCTTTCCAGCGGGTGCAGATCTGGAAGAGACCTTGGAATTGTATTTTCAGTGTTGTTCCCTCAGCCTGAATGTGAAAAATCTGGCGGTTGCAGCTGCCAGTCTGGCCCTGGGCGGAACCTGTCCGCTGACAGGCAAAACCCTGCTGCAAACGCGCACCCTGCGCAATTGTCTGACAGTCATGGCCACCTGTGGCATGTACAATTTTTCGGGTGAATTTGCCTTTCGCATTGGCTTGCCAGCCAAAAGCGGCGTTTCAGGGGCTTTAATGGTTGTGATACCGGGCGTGATGGGGCTGGCGATTTGGTCGCCCCCGCTCGACAGCACAGGCAATACGGTTCGGGGCGTGGCTTTCTGTCGAGAATTGGTGGAGCGCATTCCCCTGCATGTCTATGAACGGCATGAAGCATTGCCTTGAGTATTTAATCCTTTAGAAAACAAAACAGCCGGTGGAACAAAACCACCGGCTGTTGCTTTTAAACCCGCAGGTACTCAGCCTTAAGGGAGATTGAAATAGTAACGGGTGCCGTGGGCTTCAATCGCCTGGCTCAACTTTTTCAGAGCTTCAATATACGCCGCAGTACGCATATCGCATTTGTGCTCAACCATGGTTTCCCAGACACTGATCGTGGCTTTTTCCATGATCTTTTGCAGTTTTTCCTGGACTTCATCAATTTCCCAATAGAAACCTGTCTGGTTTTGAACCCATTCAAAATAGCTGACGGTCACCCCGCCCGCGTTGGCGAGAATATCGGGAATAACCAGCACGCCGCGCTCATGCAAAATGGCATCAGCATCGGCCGTGGTCGGGCCATTGGCCAGTTCCAAAATAATCTTGGCCTTGATTTCATGGGCATTGCGCGAGGTGATTTGGTTCTCCAAAGCTGCAGGAACCAAAACATCAACGGGCAATTTCAGCAAGTCTTCATTGCCAATGGTCTGAGACGTGCCTTTGGTCGGCGCACCAGCCAAAACGTCTTTGTGTTCCTGTTCCCACTGTTTCAAGCTGTAAGGATCAATGCCATCGGGGTCATAAATGCCCCCTTCAGAATTGCTGACGGCAATGATCTGATAGCCTGCATCATAGAGCAGACGGGCACAGTGATAACCTACATTCCCGAAACCCTGTACAGCGACTTTGGTTTGGTGGGGGTGAATTTGAAGGTGCTCTTCAAGCCGACGCAAAACATTCATGCCACCACGGCCTGTTGCATCTGTACGCCCGACAGAACCCCCCAAGCTGAGCGGTTTACCCGTGATCACGCCAGGGAATTTACCGCGTTTAATCCGGTTATACTGATCGCTCATCCAGCCCATGATAATTTCATTGGTATACATATCGGGCGCGGGGATATCGACCTCGGGGCCAATCATATCAGAAATCATCTCAATATACGTACGGCTTAAGCGCTCCAACTCAGTCTTGGTGAGTTCTTTGGTATCTACGCAAACGCCCCCTTTGGCTCCTCCATAGGGAATGCCTACCACCGCGCATTTGAAAGTCATCCAGAAAGCCAAAGCCATGACCTCATCGAGGGTCACGTTCTGGTGAAAACGAATCCCCCCCTTGGAAGGCCCACGGGAATCATCATAGCGTACGCGAAAGCCCTTAAAGGCCCGACGGGAACCATTGTCCATACGGATCACAACAGAAACCGCCAATGAAGATTTGGGATATTTGAGTTGTTCTTCCACATCGGGAGAAATTGGGAAAAATTGAATCGCTTTGTTTAAGCGACGGCGGGCGTCACGAAAAAGACGGCCTTGTTCTTCTGAGGAATCAGCGGAGTTTTCCACCTGTTCACCATCTGTTGTCATCAGTTCCATACCTGAGCTCCTTAATGAAATCGGCATTTGAAATCGCCAGAAGGCATGACATGTTAAAATACAGAGTCACTGGCTGAATCAGCCAGCGGTGCAGCAAATTAAAACGCGCACCACTTCATTATAATGATCACAAGCCCAATTTGCTTGTGGAATATGAACAAGATAAGAAAAATTTCTCCAGGAAAGGGAATCACGAGGCATGGCCGGACACTCCAAATGGGCCCAGATCAAACGCAAGAAAGCAAAGAATGACGATGCCCGCGGCAAGGAGTTCACCAAAATGGCGCGTGAAATCATGGTCGCTGTACGCGAAGGGCGCAGCGGGGATATCAACGGCAATTTCCGCCTGCGCCAGGCAGTCACCCGCGCCAAAGCGATTGGCTTGCCCAATGACAATATTGATCGCGCCATTCAAAAAGGCCTGGGCGCCATCACAGGTGATAATTTTGAATCGATTCAATACGAGGGCTATGGCCCCGGAGGCGTCGCAGTGATGATCGATGCCCTGACCGATAACCGCAACCGCACGGCAGGGGATATTCGCTCGTATTTCAATAAATGCAATGGCAACCTGGGTGAAACTGGCTGCGTGAACTGGATGTTTGATAAAAAAGGCGTGATTCGCATTGCTGAGGTTGAAGACCCTGACGCCCTGATGATGGAAGCGCTTGAGGCAGGCGCAGAAGATCTGCGCGAAGATGCCGAAATTCAAGAGGTGCTGACCAGCCCCGAAGACTTTGAAGCCGTGGTGACAGCCCTGCAAAACCACTATACGCTGGAGTCTTCAGATATCAGCTATTTACCGCAAAATACCGTTCAGGTCACGGAACTGGATATCGCCAAAAAATTGGTCAAACTGCTCGATCTGCTTGAAGATCACGATGATGTACAGGCTGTTCACTCCAATTTTGAAATGGATGAATCGGTCATGGAAAGTCTTGAGCAATAAATCCTTGAATCACCCCCCTGAAACCAGAAAACAGCAATGAACATGGAATGGGCTCTGATTCTGGTTTCTTTGCTGGTCGCTGGGCTGGCATTGGGAACCATGCTCTGGATTCTGCGGGGTGGAAAATCAAAAACCCAGCTTGAAAACGAGCGAGAAGAACAACAGCAAGCGCGGCGCAATGCAGAAAATCGCGCCAAAGAGCTTGAAAAAGAAACCCAGGAACTGCGCAACAAACTAAATCTGGCCGAAACACAACTCAGCAGCCAAGCCCAGGAGCTGACCCGCCAGGAAATTCAACTGGAAGCCCGCAGCCAATTGCTGAATGAAAAAGATCAGGAACTCAAAGCCCGACGCCAGGAGCTGGCCCAGCAGGAAACCCAGATGGCTGAAGCCTGTCAGGCCCAAGCAGCAGAACAGGCAGAAAAACTGAGTGAAATTGCTCGCCTTTCCCCCGAAGAAGCGCGGGCCCAGATTCGCGCAGAATGGGAAAACCGCCTGCAGGCTGAGGTGGCCCATAAAATTCGAGCTGCCCAAGCCCATATTCAAGAGCAGAGCGATAAACTGGCGGGTAAAATTCTGGCCCAGGCCATTCAGCGTTGCGCCGTGGACCATATTGTTGAAACCACAGTGGCAGCCGTCAATTTGCCCAGCGAAGCCATGAAGGGCAGGATTATCGGCCGCGAAGGCCGCAATATCCGCGCTTTTGAACTGGCCACGGGGGTGGATCTGATTGTCGATGATACACCCGATGTGGCAATGGTTTCCTGTTTTGACCCCATTCGTCGCGAAGTCGCACGGCGGGCGCTTGAAAACCTGATCGCCGATGGGCGTATTCACCCAGCTCGCATTGAAGAAGAAGTTGAAAAAGTACGGGCTCAATTGGAAGACTATCTGCGTGAAGAAGGAGAGGCTGCCGCCCTGGAAGTGGGAATTTACGGTCTGCACCCTGAAATTATCCGCCTGCTGGGCCATCTGCGCTACCGCAGCAGTTATGGCCAGAATATTCTTCAGCACTCCAAAGAAGTGGCCTATGCCGCAGGCATTATGGCCGCTGAAATTGGAGCCGACATACAAATTGCCCGCCGGGCAGGCCTTCTTCACGATCTGGGCAAAGCGCTGACCTATGAAGAAGTGGGAACCCACACCGCATTGGGGATTGATGCTGCCCGGCGTTGGGGCGAAAAGCCCGAAGTCTTGCATGCCATGGCCGCCCACCATTTTGATGTACAGCCCATGACCCTGGAAGCTGTTTTGGTACAGGTGGCCGACACCCTTTCCGCCGCCCGGCCCGGTGCCCGCCGGGAACCCGTTGAGAAATTTATGCAGCGCATGCAAGCCCTTGAAAAACTGGTAGATAGCTTTCCAGGAGTACAAAAATCCTATGTGATTCAAGCCGGGCGTGAAGTGCGCGTGATGATCGATCCCGATCAGATTTCAGAAGATCAAATGACCCAACTGGCCTTTGAAATTGCCCAAAAGATTGAACAGGAACTCGAATACCCAGGTCAGATCAAGGTCTCTCTGCTGCGTGAACTGCGCGTCACGCAATTTGCCCGTTAGCCCATGAAGCCCCCCCAGAATTGGCTACAGGTTTTGGATGAAATCCGCGCGCTGGCACAAATGGGCTTGAATTATGCCGATGGCAGCCCCTATGATCGGGCCCGCTACGAACGCCTGCTAGAGCTAAGTGCCCGCAGCTATGCCGAGCTGTCTGAGCTCCCAACTGAAATCGTCATGGCCCGTTTTCAAAAAGAAGTCGGCCATATCACCCCCAAGGTCGGCGTCAATGGCGCACTTTTCAATGCCTCAGGTCAGATTTTACTGGTCAAACGCAGAGATGACGGGTGCTGGAGCCTGCCTGCGGGTTGGTGTGATATGAATGAAAGTCCTTACGAAGCCCTTGAGCGGGAATGGCGAGAAGAATTGGGGCTCACGATTACGGCAGGGTCTGTGCTTGAAATATTTACCCGCAAACCCGGCGACTATGGCTCGCCGCATACCAGTTACCTTCTGCTGATGGCCTGTTATTTGCGGGGCCCACTCAAGGTTCAGCTCCAGGAAGAAGAATTATTGGATTGGGGTTGGTTTGAAATCGACAGTCCCTTAAACTGGCATTTGGATCACCCAGAGTTTGCCCGTCTGGCCCATCAAGACTGGCTTAAACGAACCCCATCCGACGCGGGGGCCGAATCCAACGGGCCTGCTCAGTAAACGCCAAGTGGTCACCGACCTGCAGCCCCTTGCGTTCAAACCAGCCCTGGTTGACCTCCAGAAAAGCCCGGATGGGTTGAGGAGCCACTAAAACTTCAGGGTCATCAGGCATTAAATCATGAAAAGCCAGTATTTTAAACGCGTCGGAGAGAAAGGCCACACTCAGGGGGAATCCCACTCCCTGCATGCCCACCCCGGCGCGTTCAGGCGGGTCAAAGAGAAACAACAGGCCCTGATCTTCAGGCAGAAAAGGCCGTCCTGACAAACCTTGAAGTTTGTCTTCAAGCGAAAAAGCAACTTCAATGCTTAATTTTGCTTCTCCCCAGCTCAGCCAAGACGTTTCAAGCGTCAATTGTCGCGCACAGCGGTTTTGAGAATCAGCGGGAAAATCAGCAAATCGGCCAGTAAGACAGCGCTGATAATCAGTTTCATTCCGCCTTCCAGTGCAAGGCCAGGAATCAGGTTCAGGTTAAAAGCAGCCAAAAGCCCGCCACTGAAGAGCACATGCGCAGCCACAATCAGCATATACTGCTGTTGGGTTAAGTTCTTTTTTTTCATTTATTTCTCCTGTATTAGCCCCGGCTGTGACGGGGAACCAAAAGCAAAGCGCTGGCAACCGGTCGCTCATGCCCATCTGAAGGACGGTTGACCACCCGGTTGCGAATCACCATCGCACTGGAGCCCCCACCATCAAAATTCAGAGCTTCAATCGCCCCTTTTTCTTTGATCAGAGCAGCCAACTCCCAGAGCGTCAGCCCCTTACTTTGGGCCTGGCGGCCATCCACCACCAAAAGAATCAGTTCACCTTTGCGGCCAAGTCCCAACGCTGTACGCGGAGCCCGCCCCTTGGCGATATCGGCCTGAAAACGCTCTTGCTCAGAGGTCACATAGGGTTGGGCATTTTTGAGCAGACGCGGCCCCCCGCCGACCATATGCAAAACCTGTTCCCAACGGCCCAGTACCTGCGAAAAGACCAGGGCACGCATGCCCTGATAGGCATTGGCCTTGAGCCAGCGCGCCCCTTGACCCTGAGCCGAAATCACATAGCCATCGGCAGGAATCAGGGTATTGGCATTGCCAATTTCTTCTACAGTTCCATCTGAAAGCACCTGCAGTTCAATCGCGTCAGCATCGGGGCGTGTACCTGTCCGTTCGCCATAGCGAGGGGTATAAAGCACCACCTGCTGGTTCTGTCGAGGCAGATTCACGGCGTTAAAACGTACTCTTTGGCGATTTTGCAGGGGAAACTCTACCGCCAGGGTTTGATCGGCCTGATCAATAAAAAGCTCCCGTGAGCGGGTAATGCCCAAAAGTGTGCGGCCATAAATCGGCGAAGAAATAAATTCACCATCTTTGATCATCATGCCCAGCGGAACACCCTGGCCATTAAAATAACCGGCATTAATCGCCGCAACAGCCTGCCTGCGGCGGGCCATGACACTGACGGGTTCTTTGCCAAAGCCACGGGATTCATGTGCCAGTTCAGGCTCCAGCTCCAGACCGGATTCGGGTTCAACCACCAAACTGTGGTAGGTCACCGGGCCGAAGCCAAACCCCTGATAAGTACGGGTATATTTCACACCCGGCGCCACCTGGCTGGTTTTTTCTTCCTGAAAAATTTTAACCAGATCAATCATCAGGCGTTCAGGTTTTTCAAGCCAATACAGGCGGTGCGGTGCGGGATAATTTTTCAGAATTTGTAAACGCAGAATGCCGCGCCCCACCTGTTGAATGCGCAGCCCCTTGAATAAAACATCGCTGGCTTCCGGAATGAACTGATCAGGCTCTTCGACTTCCATACCATAGAAATCAACGGTCACGCTCTGGGGATTTTCCTGAACACGGTAAACAGGTTTGGCACCCAATTCAATCACAAGACGGGTATAGACATCCGTAGGAAAGAGATTAACCGCCCGAAAGGTATTGAGTTCTTTTTTGATGCGAATTTCATTGTTCTGCTTGTTATAACTGAAACCCACAGCCAGGTTGGCCAGTAAAGAACGGGGAACAAACAGGGTATCCTGTTGCCAGATCGGGGCATGGGAAATCAAAAGCCCCTGTTCATTCCAATGAATCTGACGGGAACCATCATGCAAAACATAAAAAATACCCGGTCGACTGACCCGAACCGTACGGCGGGCCGAATCGAGATCAACGCGAAAACCCAAATGCTCAAGAATACCCACCGGTAAAAAGAGCATATTGGCACTGAGGAAAGGGGATTGCAGCCCTGTGATCGGCTTGTCGTTGAGATAAATCACCGTGCTGCTGTTCTGCGCCAGCTGAAAACTTGCAGCAAAGGCTGCTTTCTGCACAGGAAGACACCAGAGACCGAGCAGCAGCAAGAAAAGCCAAACGTGCCTGCGCATCTTAACCGGCCATTAAAAGCGAGCCGGTCGCAGTGCGGGGTTGCTCCAAAAGCGCATGGTAAACAGCTTCCACCGCCGCAATATTGGTTTCAAGCCGGTAGCGGTCTAAAACCCGCTGACGGGCTTTGAGTTTGAGATCGCGCACAAAATCAGGGTGCTGCTGCAGCAGTTGCAAAGTAAAGGAAAGCTCTGAGCGCACCTTGCCAGGATTAATAATAATCCCAGCACCGCCTTCCAGCACTTCTCCATCCGAGCCCACATCCGTGGCCACTGTCGCCAGACCACAGGCCATGGCTTCCAGCAGGGCAATCGAAAGCCCTTCTACCTGAGAAGGCAGAATAAAAATATCGCTGCCCCGCAAAACGTCGATCCGCTCTTCTTCGCCCAGAAAACCCGTCCAGGTCAAATTGGGAACTTCACTGTAAAGGGATTGCAAAAGCTGTTTCTGGCTGCCATCGCCCACCATCACCAATTGGGTATTGGGCAAGGCCAAACGCTGAAAGACTTTGAGCAGTTCATCCAGCCCTTTTTCAGGGGCAATCCGGCCCATATAGGTCATGATCAGGCGATCGGGATAGCGTTCGCGAAAACGCGAAGGGCCGGGTGAAAATTTCTCAGCATCAATCGCGTTGGGTACAATCGCAATCCGGTCTTCGGAAACACCCACCCGCATCAGCAATTGCTTCTGCAGATTCGAGAAGATAATCACACGATCAGATTCAGCCATATTCTGGGCATAGAGCTGATAGGTCAGATAACTCGTACCACTGAAAAAGCTGGGACGCCGGTCAAAGGCATTGTGAAAGGTCGAAACCAAGGGAATACCCAATTTGTGACAGATTTCAGGCAGGTTAAAATCCATGGCTGAAATCGGCAAAGAAGCATGCACCACATCAGGTTGCCACTCTTCGAGAGATTGGGTCAGAATTTTGGCAGAAGTCGGGCTGGGAATGGTATAAATTTGAGATTTATACAGATAGGGAATCTTCAGCTCAGGGCTTTCATCCGGTTCGCTTTCAGGATCTTCAGAGAAATGTACGAAAAGTACTTCATGCCCCCGCTCAGAGAGGCCTCTCACCAATTCACGACAGTATGTTACATTGCCGCAAAAGGGCGATTTTTTACCAATCCAGGCAATCCGGTATTTCTTATTGTTCATCGTTTTTAACACAATTTTTTCTAGGTTCTGCTGCTATTTTACCACGAACTCAAATGCCCCTTGCATTCGCCCCTCAATCGGGCTAAACTCACTTTATCTTGGCAGTGGCAGGTTCAGACATGGCAGGTATTGAAGTTTACAGTCCCCTGAATGGCCAGGTGCTTTATTCCCTTGCCCCCCCTGAAACAGAACAGATTCAGGTTTTTCGCGAAAAGGCACGGCAAGC